>JBGPFV010000313.1:0-3695 GCA_041483535.1 Terriglobia bacterium
ATCCGCCGATCGGCGATTTCTGGAAGTGCGGGCGGTGTGGACAGGCATTCGATACTTTCCAGACTCAAGCCGTCTGCCCCAGCTGTGCGACACAGTTTGCGGTAACGAAGTGCCTGGATTGCGGTGCAGTGCGTCCCTTAAGCGAGTGGTTTGCTCCCGCGACGAGCCTAACTTCTACGCTTCCAGCTTCGACAATGTAACTTCTCACTTCAGCTTTGCTCTCCGTCCGCTAAACTCTGTAGAGCTCCTTTGGAACCCGTAACCCATTTCCTATTCGGCGCCGCCATGGGCCGCGCCGGACTCAACCGCAAGACCGCGCTCGCCACGGCCACGCTGACCCTGGCCGCGGAAGCCGCCGACCTCGACGTCCTCAGCCGCTTCGGTGGCTCCGCCTTCGCCTTGAACCATCACCGTGGCTTCACGCATTCTTTTCTGGGTGTGCCGCTGGTGGCCGCCGTGGTCGTGGGATTCGTCTATTTTCTCTGGCGCCTGCGCGGCCGCAAGACCCGCAACCCCAACCTCCCTCCGCGCTGGGGATGGCTCTTCGCCTACGCCTGCCTCGCCGGCCTCAGCCACATTCTTCTCGACTTCACCACCAGCTACGGAGTTCGTCCCTTTTGGCCGTTTTCCGAACGCTGGATTTCCTGGGACATCGTTTTCATCGTCGAGCCCGTACTTTTGGTCGTGCTGATTCTGGGCCTGATTCTGCCCGCATTGTTTGCGCTCATCAACGAAGAAATCGGCTCGCGCAACCAAGGCCCGCACGCCCAGCCGCAGGGAAGACTAGCCGCGACTCTCGCTCTGCTCGCCGTCTTCGCATACTGGGGACTGTGTGACTACGAGCATCGCCGCGCCGTAGCCGCGCTCCAGTCGCGCAATTACCAGGGAGCCGATGCGATTCGAGTTTCCGCGTATTCCTACATGACGAATCCATTTCGCTGGCATGGAGTAGTGGAAACGCCCGCTTTCTTCGCCACCATGGACGTCGATTCGCTCGCGCCCGAAGTCGATCCCGAAGCCCGAATGCAGATTCGCTACAAGCCCGAAGAAACGCCCGTCACATTGGCCGCCAAGAAAACCTACCTCGGACGCGTCTATCTGAGCTGGGCCGAGTATCCCGTAACCGAAACCGAAGAGCTGGAGAACGATCCGGTGGACAATCCCGTCGAGAACGCCCGCGCCGCCTACGTAGTCCGCTTCCGCGATCTCCGCTACGGCTATCCCGGACGCAATGCCCGTGCCACCCTCGGGGCGATGGTCTTCCTGACCCGCGATCTGCAAGTAGTAGACGAACGCTTCGGAATCAGGAGCAACGGTACGAAGACTCGTTAGTGGAGAGACGGGCGTCTCGCCCGTCCAGCCGGGCGGGGACGCCCGGCTCTCCACGAACCTGGAACCGCTGAAGAATCGTTTCGCGAGACTGAATTTTTCGCCCTTCCCTTGACCCGCGGCATGCGCTCGCGCAACAATCTTAGCTGGCTCCTTGACGAGGTGATCATGCTGGCTTACGTATTTGTGCTCTTCGCGGTCGCAGTGCGGTTCCTGCCGCATCCCCTGGCGTTTACTCCGGTAGCGGCAGCGCTGCTCTATTTTGGCGCGCGCGGTTCGCGACGTCAGCTGTGGGTGCCCTTTGCCCTGCTGGCCGGTTCCGACGTCATACTCACCCGGTTCGTGTACTCCTATCAATTCTCCTGGGACCACTTTGTAACTTGGGCGTGGTATGCGGCGATTCTGTGGCTGGGCACCGGTCTGCGCGAAAACACCAGCTGGCTGCGGGTTGGCGGAGCCGCGCTGGCCAGTTCCGTTTCTTTCTTTGTGGTTAGTAATTTCGCCGTGTGGGCATGCTGGGCCATGTATCCGAAGACCTTGGCTGGACTGATGACCTGCTACGCCGCCGGCCTGCCGTTCTTCCGCCGTGGAGTCGCCGGCGACCTGCTCTTCACCGCGGTCATATTCGGATTGCCCGCAGTCGCCGCCGTGGTCGCCCGTTCCATGCACAAGCCGCACGGAACTGCAGCCGCTTAGTTTGTGGAGCGACGGGCGTCTCGCCCGTCCAGCCGGGCGGGGACGCCCGGCCCTCCATAAGCAACTTCGGTTCCGAGAATCGCTTAACTGGTCAATCGAGTTTCTTCCGAGCGCAGCGCGGAATCCTTTCCCGCTGCGTTCTTGTTTCCCGGATCTTCCGGACCGTCCGCACTCTGCCGGCGCACCCGCCGCCAAACGAGACATCCCGCCGCCAGCGCTCCCACCGCCACCAGAATCCATACAAAGCGTTGGGCGAAAAGGTGCCCTGCCAGCGTCACAATCTCCGGACCGAACCAGAGCGTCAGCAGCGCCTCGACCAGAAAGCGCACAAAGCGTCCGGCAAAGATGGCCAGCAGAAAATGCGCGAAGTTCATCTCAAACGCCGCCGCTGCCAACACCACAATCTTGAAAGGCGCGGGCGGGGGCAACATGGCCGGAAACATCAGCGCCCAGAATTCATGCCGGTCGAAGGACGCATGAATCTTCTGGAAGCGCTCCGCCGAAAGCCGCTTGCGCAACAGCACCTCGCCGCCCGTGTACCCGATCACATAAAGAACGATGCTTCCGAGCGCCGACCCCACCGAGCCCAACAGCACATAGAGCAGGAAGCGGGAGCGATCGTGGTACACATAGCCCACGAAAATCGCGTCCAGCGGCAGGCCCATGAACGACCCGTCCACCGCCGCAAAGGCGAGCATCCCCCACGGACCCAACGGTGCAAGAAGGTGCTTGATCCAGTCGCCGTAAGCGTGGACAAAATGTTTGAGCTTGTTCAAGTAGGTAAAACCAGTTTACGCGAGAAGGGGAGAGCCGGGCGTCCCCGCCCGGCTGGACGGGCGAGACGCCCGTCTCTCTACCGTATTAGTGCGCCGTCCTTCCCGCAATCAACTCCAGCGCATGGGGCAGCAAATCGATTACCGACTCCAGCGACTCGACCGCCCCCGCCGGACTGCCCGGCAGATTCAAGATCAGGCTCGTTCCCCGGACGCCGCACACCGCGCGGCTCAGCGCCGCGAAGCGCGTCTTGTGCGCTCCCTGCATTCGCATCTGCTCCGCGATCCCTTCCACCAGTCGGTCGCACACCGCCCTGGTCGCTTCCGGGGTCACGTCGCGCGGAGCGATTCCTGTTCCGCCCGTGGTCACCACCAGTCGAGCCGACCGGCACAGCTCCATCAGTTTTTCCTGGATCGCGGCGCGCTCATCGGCCACTATGCCGCGCGCCACTACTTGAAAATTGCGCCGCTCGAGCGCTTCCGCGACGGCGGGACCGGAGAGGTCCTTTTTCCCCCCGCGCTTTTCGCCGCGCGCACACGAATCGCTGACCGTCAGCACCGCCGCAGACGTCTTATCGAACGTGCCATCCAGTGACGAAGCATCAGGTGTCGAGGAGGACATCTTCACCCTCTGCCGCCGCGTCCCGCTGCGACTCGTCGAGCAGGCGCAATCCTTCCATCAGCAGGCCTTGCGTATTCAGAGTCGTTGTTTCCTGCACCGACGTTCCCTTGAAATCAATCTGGAAGTTTCCTTCCGTCCAGCGCAGCACTTTGAAAACCGCTTCGTCCCCCGTAATCGGGCCATACGCGGCGTGTTTGGCTTGCCCCTGGCTGAAATAGATCTCGCATTTGTCGTCGCCATTGGTCATGGTGAGCAGGCAACTCTTGCGTCCCATC
>JBGPFV010000314.1:0-3643 GCA_041483535.1 Terriglobia bacterium
CGAAGTCTCCGCCGTCCGCACCGATGGCCGCGCCGAAGGCCGCATCCTGCGCTCCCTCTCGCGTGCCCATCCCACCGTGGTCGGCGTCTTCCACTACGGAAACCGCCACAACTACGTCAGACCCATAGACGAAAGAGTTACCCAGGAAATCGTCGTCCCGCCGGGAATGGAGAACCCGCAGTCCCCTGTGACCTCCGTGCCCCCTGTGGTAAAGATTTCTCCAACCGAGCCAACAAAGCCGAAAAAGAAGAAATCCCAAGACCGAGTCATAGGCCAAGAAGCCGCCATCCACACCGATTGGCGGGATCTGGAAGGCGTAGTCGTCGACGTGGAAATCACCGACTGGCCAAGCGCCACGCAGAACCCGCGCGGCCGCGTGATCGAAATCCTCGGCGAAGAAAACGACTTCGGCGTCGACGTCGAGATCATGATCCGCAAGTTTCACCTGCCCCACCGCTTCCCGCCCGAAGTGATCGAAGAAGCCCAGGCCCTGGAAGCTGGCATCGAATCCGAAATTTCCGCCGGCGAATTGCGTCACCGCCGCGACTACCGCCAGCTTCCGATTGTCACCATCGATGGCGAAACCGCGCGCGATTTTGACGACGCCGTCCTCGTCCGCCAACTGGAAAACGGCAACTTCGAACTGCAGGTCCACATCGCCGACGTAGCCCAATACGTAACCCCAAATTCTCCGCTCGATCGGGAAGCCCGTCTGCGCGGGACCAGCGTCTATTTCCCCGACCGCGCCGTCCCCATGCTGCCGCTCGAACTCTCGACCGACATTTGCAGTCTGCGCCCGCAGGTCGACCGCCTGGTGCTCTCCTGCACCATGGAGATCGACCACCACGGCGAAATCTCCGGCTACGAAATCAACCAAGGCGTGATCCGTTCCGCGAACCGCATGACCTACACTGCCGTGAATGCCGTCATTGAAGCGGATGCCGCCGCGCGCCGCGAATACGCCGCCCAGGTCGAGCACTTCGGGCGCATGCGCGATCTGGCCATGATCCTGAACCGCAAGCGCAAACGCCGCGGATCGATCGATTTCGATCTCCCCGAAGCGGTCATCGAGTTCGACGAATTCGGAATGATGAAGAGCATTACCCGCTCGGAGCGCAACATCGCCCATCGTCTCATCGAAGAATTCATGCTCTCGGCGAACGAGTGCGTGGCCCACTATCTGGAAAATAAGCGAATCGCTTCGCTCTACCGCATCCACGAAAAGCCCGACGCCAAACGCGTGTACGACTTCGAAGTCATCGCCGCCACCTTCGGATACTCGCTGGGCGTGGGATCGTTGCCCATTCAGCGCGTACAACTCAAGGCCGACCGCCGCGACGCCCGCGGCACCGGCAAGCGCGTCCGCGAAATCGAAGTGCCCAAAGAAATCCACATCACCCCGCGCATGTATCAGAAACTCACCGAGAAGATCGCGGGCAAGCCGGAGGAGAGAATTCTGAGCTTCCTGATGCTGCGCTCGCTCAAGCAGGCCCGCTATTGCGAAGAAAATCGCGGACACTTCGCTTTAGCCGCCACCACCTACACCCATTTCACCTCGCCCATCCGCCGCTATCCCGACCTGATCGTGCACCGCATCCTGAAAGAAGTGCTGCGCAAGTCAGCCGAAAAGATGGATGGAGAAGTTCCGGTGGGGACGTCTCAATCTATCGTGTGGAAGCGGGGCTCTGCCCCGCTTGGACGGGGCGAAGCCCCGTCACCACATGGACCGGATGAGGGCGCGCCGCCATCTCCGTGGTCCAAACGCCGCGACCGCGACGCCCATCAGCAATCGCTCGAGCCACTCGGCGGTCCCATCGCGCTCGAAGAACTCCACAACATTGCCGAAGAATCCAGCCAGTCCGAACGCCGCGCCGACGAAGCCGAGCGCGGCCTGATGGAATGGAAGAAAGTAAAATTCATGGAACGCCGCATCGGAGACGACTTCGACGGCCTCATCATCAGCGTGACCAAGTTCGGCTTCTTCGTGGAACTCACCGACCTCTTCGTCGAAGGCCTGGTCCCGCTCAACACGCTCGACGACGACCGCTACACCTACCACGAAGACACGCGCGAAATCATCGGCCAGCGCTCGCGCAAGACCTACAGCCTGGGCAATCGCGTGCGGGTCTTGGTGGACCGCATTGATCCGGTGGAGAAGAAGATCCAGTTCGCGGTGCTCGAAGAGCAGCCAAAACCTTCAGGGAAAAGCCGGCGTAAGTGATCGCTGCCGCACCCTGCTCGGGGGTGTTTGGCTCCAAGAATTGTGGGGGATAGAATTGAGATGTACAGGGGGCGAAGACCATGCCAACACCGAGCGAACCGAAGCCCGAGCAAGATCCAGTCCAGGCGGCGGAGCATGTGGCCAGTGCTCACCAGATTCTGAAGGGCCTGCAAGAGAAGGTCGGAGATCATCCCGAACTCGGCGAGGCCATAACGAAACTGGAGATGGCACTCAACATTCTTGCGATCCAGACCGGCGGCCTGCTGTAGCAGGGAACACGGATGGCGACGGTGGCGCGGGTATTCGGCCTGCTAAACTAGTTTTTCACCACTCTTGGCGCCTGCCTAGGAAGTCAGTCTCATGTCCAGCAATCCCACTCCACGCACGCGCGTAGTGCGCGAATCGCAGCGCGCGGTTTACGACCGCGACGTCGTCAACCAGATTCTCGATGAAGCGTTCCTTTGCCACGTCGGCTTCGTGGCCGACGGACAGCCGTTCGTCATCCCCACTTCCTACGGCCGCGACGGCGACGTGCTCTACATCCACGGCTCGGCCGCCAGCCGCATGCTGCGTAATCTCGATCAAGGCGTCCCCGTCTGCATCACGGTCACGCTGCTCGATGGATTGGTGCTCGCGCGCTCCGTCTTCAATCACTCGATGAACTACCGCTCGGTAGTGATTCTGGGTACGGCAACGCTGGTCGCCGACCCGGCTGAAAAAATCGCGGCCCTGCGCGCGCTGAGCGAGCACATCCTACCGCATCGCTGGGACGACGCGCGCCGGCCAAATGAGAAAGAGTTGAAGGCGACGTCAGTCCTGCGTCTTCCGATCCGTGAATTTTCAGCGAAAGTTCGCGTCGGTCCGCCGGTGGATGATGAAGAGGATTACTCCTTCCCCACCTGGGCGGGAGTGCTTCCGCTGGAGATGAATTCGGGCACGTCAATCCGCGACGAGCGCTGCAAGCAAGAGCTGCCCACGTATCTGAAGAACTACTCACGCCAGAAAAAGTCGCAGCCGGCGTAGGGACGGCCGACGCCGGCCACCCCGCAAAAAAGCTACTTACTGGCCATTAATTCGCGAAGAATCCCATTGCATTCCCGCCAACTCGCGGTTTCGCTGTGCGGGCTGTGCCGCCCATCCTCGATAAATCGCACCTCCGCGCCGGTGAGCGCTTCGTGCGCTCGTTCCATCTCCCCCGGCTCGGTTCGCGGATCGTGCCTGCCATGCATAAACGTCACAGGAACCTTCAGGTCGCCGAGTCGCCCGTCGTACAGATCGTTGCCCAGATCCTCGCCCAGATGCTCACCCGGCCGCGCGCTCGCGGCCGCCAGTTTCAACCAGACCCGGCAATTCCGCTGAACGACTTCTCCCCAGCGTTCCGCACCATGATCCGCCGCCAGCAAACTTTGTATTTTTTCATTA
>JBGPFV010000315.1:0-3626 GCA_041483535.1 Terriglobia bacterium
GCATGAGCAAAAGATTTTCGACGCGGTCAGCAGGTGCACGTGGACTTCGAGTCCGATCACCGGCTCGTATTTCGCGAGCAAATCCTCGGAAACGGCTGGAGGGGTCGCCATATCGGGAGATTATAGCTGGCGCCGCAGGGGAGAGCCGGGCGTCCCCGCCCGTCGCTCCATCGTCGGATTGCTAAGGGCGCTTCACTTCCGGCGCGCTCAAGTACTTCTCCAGCGGGATTTCGAAGTACATCAGCTCATTGCCCTTTGCGTCGTGCAGTCCCATCAGGTAGAAGCTGGCGCCGGCCAGCGGATTCGCGATGTCGGCGATATCGAAAAACAGAAAACCGCGCGCGGTGGAGTGCGGTTCCACGGCCTTCGCGCCAAACTGAGCCCGCTCGATTTCGTCCCATGCCTTGCGGCTCACACCGCCCTTGACCTCTTTGCGCGGCAGCGGAATCGGTAAGGTATTGGGCCGGTCGTTGCGCGAAGGATGCGAGAGCCTCCGCACCAGATCGTCCGTGGTCGAGGGAAAGAGCTTGCTGCGATCTTTGGTATTCAATTGGGCCTTCATGCCGACCAGGGAGAGAGGCTGGTCGCCGTCGTTTGTAATTACGAAAAAGACCGGCAGGTAACCGTGGTTGCGGAAGTTGACGCTGAAGATCGAAGCTTTGTCCTCCACGTCATACGGATCGACCGCGACCACAACCTTTTCCGTGGAGTGGTCGTCGTGCGCCGGGTAGGTGCGAGCGGGTTGCGCCGCGGGCATGGCAAATTCCTTCGCCGCAACCGCGAAGAAACAGCTGAGCAATACGAAAGCGCCGACTATCGTAAGACGGGCGGCGCGCGGCATCGGCGCGCGAGCTAATCGTTGCCGAACTGCATTATGCATACGTGAATTATAGGATGCCGCCGCCCCACGCCGTGCTGTCCCGTCGACGATCGAATCGGATTTCGCCCCGCCAGTTAGAATGGGACTTCTCTTCATGTACGGGCTCTACAATGCGCTGCTCGCTTTTTTCCTGCTGCTGACGCTGCCCTACTGGCTGCTGCAGATGATGCGGCACGGCAAGTATCGAGCCGGCCTGCGCCAGAGGTTCGGCGCCGTTCCGCCGGCGCTGGCTGGTCACAGTGAGAAGCCCGCAATCTGGGTTCACGCGGTTTCGGTGGGCGAGGTGGTGGCTTCGAGCGGGGTGGTCACGCGCCTGCGAGAGAAATTCCCGTCCCACCGCGTACTGATTTCGACGACCACCAGCACGGGGCAGAAACTCGCCGCGCGCCAGTTCGGCGCGGAAAACGTGTTCTACTTTCCCCTGGACTTTGCCTTCGCCGTCCGGCCCTATCTCGACGCTTTGCGGCCGGAACTTGTGATCGTCGCCGAAACCGAATTCTGGCCGAATTTCCTTCGGCTGGCGAAGCGCGGCGGGGCGCGCATCGCGGTCATCAACTGCCGCATTTCGGACCGCTCGCTTCCCGGCTACCAGCGGCTCCGCTGGTGGCTTCCGCGACTGCTGGAGAAGACGCTCGAGAACGTCGATGTGTTTCTGGCCCAGAGCGAAGAAGACCGGCGGCGGCTCCTGGAAATTGGCGCGCCCGAAGCGAAGGTCACGGTGGCCGGCAACCTGAAATTCGATATAGCGCCACCGCCGCCGCCGCCGATCGTTGCGAGTCTGCGGGAAGAGTTTGGCCGCTCCGGAGCAGGGCCGATCCTGGTGTGTGGCAGCACGCTTGAAGATGAAGAGGGCTCGCTGCTTTCCGCGTTTCGCAATATTCTGGCCAATGATCCGAAGGCGGTGATGATGCTTGCCCCACGGCATCCGGAGCGCTTTGCGGAGGTTGCCGAACTGGTCGAGAAACTCGGCTTCCGCATGTGGCGGCGTTCCCTGTGGAGCGGCGAACCGCTCGCGGGCGGCGTGTTTTTGGTCGATAGTATCGGGGAGTTGGCGGCGCTCTATGCGCTGGCCACCGTCGCCTTCGTCGGCGGCAGCCTGGTGCCGCGCGGCGGACACAACATTCTTGAGCCCGCACTCCACGGCGTTCCCATCGTCACCGGCAACCACTACGAGAATTTCCGCGACGTCGTGAATTTCTTTGCCAGTCGCAATGCGGTTCGCGTCGTCGGTGTGGCGGAGTTGCCTCTGGTCTTTATGGAGCTGATCGAAAACGGCGGCGAACGGACCACGCTCGGCCGGAACGCGCTGGCGGCGCTCGCATCTCAGCGCGGCGCCACGGACAGAACGGTTGCGGTGCTGCTGCGGTTGATGGACGGTAAAACGCTGGACGGTAAAACGCTGAGCGGGCCCGCGGGCGAGGGCTCCGTATGAACCCGCTTACCGGGCTGTATACCGCCACCACCGCTCTGCGAAACACGCTGTTCGATCGCGGCATGCTCGCTTCGCGGCGACTGGAGCAGCCCGTGGTCAGCGTCGGGAATCTGTCGACGGGGGGGTCGGGCAAAACCCCGTTCGTGATTGCGCTTGGCGAACTGTTGAAGGCGCGCGGCATTCGCTTCGACGTGCTCTCCCGCGGATACGGCCGCAAGACTCGCGGCGTCCTGGTAGTTGACGCCGCCGGCAACGCCGCCGACTTCGGCGATGAGCCGCTGCTGATCGCGCGGCGGCTGGGCGTTCCGGTGATCGTCGGCGAGAGCCGTTATGCCGCGGGCCGAGTCGCGGAGCGGAAATTCCAACCGCAATTGCACATCCTCGACGACGGCTTTCAGCACCGTTCTCTGGCTCGCGACTTCGACATTGTACTGATGACCGAGCGCGACTTCGGCGACCGGATGCTGCCCTCGGGGCGGCTGCGCGAGCCACTGTCGTCGCTCGCACGCGCAGACGCGGTCGTGCTGCCCACAGGCTTGGCGGTGGATCATCCGATTTCCCGTAGAGACGCGGCTTGCCGCGTCTCCCTCGGCAAGCTTCCGCAAAAGCCGGTCTGGCGAATCGAGCGCACGCTCGTTCTCCCAAACCTGCCTTCCGCGCCCGTTGTTTTCTGCGGCATCGCGCGCCCCGAACAGTTCTTCGCCCAAGTGCGAGCCGCCGGAATCGCGCCCGCCGCAGAAATCGAGTTTCGCGACCACCACTCCTACGACAGAAGCGACGTCGAGCGCCTGGTGGCCATGCGCGTCAAGCTCAGCGCCGGCGGCTTCCTGACCACAGAAAAAGATGCGGTCAATCTGGGATCGTTTCAGGCGGACCTTAAGCCGTTCGCGATCGCCGCGCTAAGCCTTACGCTCGACCATCCGACTGACGTTGTGGATGCCATTTTGGCAGGAATCGCAGAACGCAAGCCCCGCTCGTGAGAAAATCTTGAGTTGTACTCGGCGGCTAGGCATTTGATGACTAAGCAGCGACTGAGAATTCTCGACCGGAAATACCCGCCATCCTTGCTTCTCACCCACGAGGTGCAGAAAGAGGACTTCTCGAACGCGATCAACAGCGTGAGAGCGGGGAAAGTGATCGGCGAGGATTGAAAGCGATTGATGACAAAGCACATTAAAGAAAACGAGCGTCTGCGAAAGATCGTCGAATCTTTTCCCAAGCTCACGATCACCGTCCTCGCCGACCTGGTTGCCGACGAGTTCGTGTTCGGCGAGATTTCTCGCGTCTCGCGCGAAGCGCCCGTGCTGATTTTGA
>JBGPFV010000316.1:0-3624 GCA_041483535.1 Terriglobia bacterium
CGGCTTCCCCCCGTGACATTCGATTGCGGATCGAAGGCATCGCGGACGCCGAGGTGGTTGGCGGTGCCGGGCATCAACTGCATCAGTCCGCGGGCGCCTTTGGGAGAAACGGCGTGCGCGTTGAACCCGCTTTCGGCGTGAATCACGCTGTTCACCAGATCGGGATCGAGATGATAGGCGGCGCTGGCGGAGTTAACGACTTGATGCAGAGCGGGCGCGGACAGTGCAGGCACAAAGTGGGACGGAACGGAAGCAGGCGAATGCGCGGGTGCCGGCTGCGGGCCAGGCAACGGCGAAGACAGATCTTTTTCGTAGCCGGTAATCTCGGCCGTGGGCACGTCGGTGAAGCTGGAATCGTCGGCGCCGAAATAGAGGCGAGTCGTTGCCCCCATCACGAGCCGATGCTCGTGGCGAATGCTAAAGCCGTTGCGCAGGATCGCCAAGTCGGCGGCGGTCGCGGGACGAGCGAGCAGCACTACGACTACGGCACAGAAAAGCGCAGCCCAGGTTGCTGAATGCCTTGCCTTGCGAGGACCGGCCCCTAAAGCGGCAGCTGATTCCGAATACCCTTCGGCGTTGCTGAAGCGATGCCCTGACACGAGACCAGAGTCTTTCAGCGCCCTATGTTGCCGCAATTCCCGCGGAGCCTTCGTCGCCGATGGTCTTATTCCGGTCGTCATAAGCTGCTCACAATCGCCGGTCCCAGAGTCACCGGTCCGCCAGCCGGGTCCGCCACCACGGGTTCGAGCGCCTTTCCGTACAGCATGTGGTCGATGGCGGCAGTTACGCCGTTTTCGGCGTTCGAGTGGGTAAGCTTCCAGCCCCGGCTGCGCAACTCTTCCGATGCATTCCCCATGATAAAAGAGTGGCCGGCAAAGGCAAGCATTTCAATGTCGTTATAGTTATCACCAACGGCCATGACCTGGTCGCGGGTAATGCGCCGGTGATTGGCCCAGCGTTCGAGCGCGTGTCCCTTGGAACAGCCGGCGTTGAGCACATCGACAATCGAAAGATCGCGGCCCGGGTACTCAGTCCGCAACACTGTGATGGGCAGGCCACAGCTCGCGAGCTCTTGCAATACCCGCTGCATCTTCGTCACCGGGCCGCAGAACATGGCCTGCACGGGGTCGGTGGTAAGCGCCTTCTCCAGGGGAACCACGAACTGCATATACTGCCTGTTTTTCTCCAGCCAGCGCTGGATGCTGGCTTCCAGCTCGTCCAGACGCTCAATCACGATGGTGCCCGCGCCCTCGCTGTCAAAAGTTAGAACCGTCTGACCGCGAAATTCTTGCATCATGCGCAGCAGTTCGCGGCAGGTGGGTTCAGGCAGCAGGTCGCGGTGAAAGGTTTCTCCGGCCAGCGACCGGGTGACGGCGCCATTCGAGCTGATCAGCCAGAGATCGAATCCCAGTTGTTGCGCGATGGGCAGGGCGAAGGTGTGGCGGCGTCCGGTGACCAGGATGATCTCGAGGCCTTGGGCGTGCGCGCTCCGGAGGGTTGCGAGATCGGTCGCGGAAATCTGAAATTCCGGGTTGAGCAGGGTGCCGTCAATATCGATGGCGATGAGGCGGAGGGAATTGGCGGGCACACACAATTTTAGCACTGGAGCGCATTGGTGGAGAGCCGGGCGTCCCCGCCCGGCCGGGACCGGCGAGACGCCCGTCACTCCACTTTCTTGCACTTATGCGACAATCATTTTCCACGGAGAACATCCATGAAATTGAGCTTCCTGTTGTTGCTTCTGACTTTTCTACCAGTCACTCTCCCCGCCCAGCCCGCACCCGAAACCGGCAAGCCCTTCGTCGTCGAATACTATTACAAGGCCAAGTGGGGACACGCCGACGAGTTTCTGCAGTTGTTCAAGAAGAACCACTACCCGCTACTGAAGAAGCAGGTGGAGATGGGCCGCCTGCTCAAGGTTTGGATGGACCAGCCGCGCTACCATACGACCGAAGACGGGCGCTGGGACTATCGCGTGACCATCGTGTTCAAGAATTCGACAGCCGCCAATGAGCCGTTCGACGAAGACGCGCTGAAAAAGCAGCTTTGGCCTGACCAGGCCACGTATGCCAAGGAAGAACAGCGGCGGTTCGAAATCCTCGACGGACATTGGGACCTGCCGATCAAGAACGTGGATCTGGACGCGAAGTAAAGTCGTCTCGACCACCGGCGAAGGAACACCACCCAATGCGTTGCCGACGCCATTGAAGTCCTTTTCCAGCGGATTCAGTCGCCAGCATTTGCAAAAAACTCAGCCGAGCGAGAACATACTGGGTTTGCATATATCCCACAGATCCTACAAGGAAGCAGCCAAAATATGGCGAAGGTGAAGGCAGTGAAGAAGGCAACGCGCGTCGAGGTTAAGTCCGACTGGGTTAAATCCGACGTGAAATCCGACGAAGTGAAGTCCGCAAGCCACGCGCACGCCCTTGCGATCGAGCCCGCCAAGGGCAAGCTGGGCGTGATGATTCCAGGCATGGGCGCGGTGGCTACGACGTTTGTAGCGGGCGTCGAAGCCGTGCGTAAGGGAATCGCCCACCCCATCGGCTCGCTCACGCAGATGGGAACCATCCGTCTGGGCAAGCGCACCGATGGCCGGTCGCCGAAGATCAAAGATTTCGTTCCTCTTGCCGGGCTCAGTGATCTGGTGTTCACGGGCTGGGACATTTTCGAAGACAATATGTACGCCGCCGCCCGCAACGCCGGCGTGCTGGAGCGCGACCTGCTCGACAAAGTGAAGGGGCGGCTCAGCTCGATCACGCCCATGAAGGCGGTGTTCGATCACAACTACGTCAAGAAGATCGACGGGCCGAACGTAAAGAAGGGGAAGAACAAGCTGGACCTGGCCGAGCAGCTTCGCCAGGATATCCGCGACTTCAGGAAGTCGAGCAAAGCCACCCGCCTGGTTACCATCTGGTGCGCTTCAACCGAGAGCTTCATCAAGCCCACCGCCGCGCATCAGAGCGTGAAGGCGCTGGAAAAGGCGATGAAAGAGAATGACCCGAACATTGCGCCCTCGATGGTCTACGCCTACGCCTCGCTCATGGAAGGCGTACCCTTCGCCAACGGCGCTCCGAATCTGACCGTAGACATACCGGCGATGCACGAGCTGGCACATGAGCGCGAATTGCCCATTTGCGGAAAGGATTTCAAGACTGGCCAGACTCTGCTGAAGACCGTGCTGGCTCCCGCTTTCAAGGCGCGGCTGCTCGGGCTCAGCGGATGGTATTCGACCAACATTCTCGGCAATCGCGACGGCGAGGTGCTGGACGATCCTGGTTCATTCAAGACCAAGGAAGAATCGAAGCTCGGAGCGCTCGAACACATTCTGCAGCCTGCTCTGTATCCCGAGCTCTACGGCAATATCTTCCACAAAGTTCGCATCAACTATTACCCGCCCCGCGGCGACAACAAAGAAGGTTGGGACAACATCGATATCTTCGGATGGCTCGGGTATCCCATGCAGATCAAGGTGGACTTCCTGTGCCGCGACTCGATTCTGGCCGCGCCCATCGTGCTCGACCTGGTGCTCTTCATGGACCTCGCGCAGCGCACGCCGGAGCTACGCCGCCTGGGGATTCAGGAATGGCTCAGCTTCTACTTCAAGTCGCCCATGACCGCGCC
>JBGPFV010000317.1:0-3579 GCA_041483535.1 Terriglobia bacterium
ACGGCAATGGAGTTGATACAAGGGACCGTAACCGTTACGGTCGTCGATCCAGCGAGCGTGGCGATTTCCGTTGACGTCGCGGTAACTGTCGCCGTTCCCTGGTTCATAGCGGTTACGAGTCCACCGACGCCCACGGTAGCGACATTCGTGCCGGTGAGATCTGCGATGCTCCACGTAACCTGGGAATCCGGGCGAACACCGTCATCGTAAGTGCCCACAGCTTGCATCTGCTTGGTGTTGTTGGTGGGGCCCGTTTGGATGGTCGGCGTTGTCGGTCCGACCGCAAGCGACTGCAGCGTCGGCTTGGGGAAGAACCCCCGGCATCCAACCCCAAAGGCCAGTGCAACCAGAACCGTAAAAGCTAGCGTCAACGCCAGTTTGCGCCCAGTTAACATAAGTGATCGCCTCGAATAGCGTGATTTTAGCAGAACGCCCGGCCCCCACTCGACCCTCGATAGTGCATGGCTGGAGTCGTACCTTCGCCCATCCCTGCGCACCGCGTGCTCGAAGCGTTCCCGAATATAAAGAATGGGCCGCGATCCCGAACTTGCGCAGTGTTTTCCAGTAAGCTACGGAAGATAGGTTTCCGACGTACAGCCCCTGAAGGGGCGTTTAATTTCGAAGAATCAACGGCATCGCTGAAGCGATGCCCTGATACGAAGCGCGGGTCTTACTGAAAGCTGATAACTGAAAGCTGACAGCTCTTTTCTACGTCGTCCGCTTCTTCCCCGCCTTCGCGATCCTATCGTCGATCGGCTTGCGTCCGGCGAAACCCTCGCTGGTTCCGTGCCAATGCGTGATGGTTGGCTCGCCGAGTTTCCAGCACAGCAGCAGAATCTCCCCTTCCACCTTGCAGGGGAAATCGAGCAGTCCGATGTCGATATCTTTCACCTGCACGCCGGTCGCGTCGATTTCGGCGAGGGCGTCTTTGATGCGGCGAATCGCCTTTTCGCGCTCCGCCTTGCGCCGCGCCAGATGCACCACATTCAGCAGCGTGCCGCCGTTGAGAAAAACACGGTGCGCCGTCTCTTGCAACTCGGCGTCCACGTCTTCTATCAGTTTCTTGCCGTTGATCGCCTGCCGCAGCAACGATTCCAGAATCGGCAGGAGCATTTGCGCTTCATCGAGGGTAAAGGTGCGGTCCGACATGTAGCTCTATTCTACTGGAAGCGGACCGGGAAGAAGTGTCAGGTCTTAGGTCTTAGGCATCAGGTCCGGCTTTTGGCCTCCCTCGAACCGGCATTTGCATCTTAATTTGAAACGTTTGTGGCGTCGCCAATTGCTCTACAATAAGGTCAAGCTCAGGGGTTCCTCGGAGATTTCGTCATGGTAGTACCGCGCGCGTTCTGCACGATACTTTTTCCCCTTATCTGTGCTTGCGCCATCGAAGCCCAGGAAGTCCCCATTCCTCAACTCACGCCAGGCTCCGAGCGCAAGCCTGCATCCGACTTCAGCATCCCAGCCCCGCCCGCAACCCCGCAGACGGTGGCTCTGACCGTACCGAAAGGCGCGCCTTTGCAAGTCGCCCTCGATCGGGAAGTCACGGTGAAGAAAGTGGGACAACCGGTCCACGGGCGCGTCGTGGAACCGGTGTATGCGTTTGATCGCATCGTGGTGCCGGTTGGTTCTGAGATCATCGGGGACGTCACCAAGATCGAAGCGCTTTCCGGCGGCCAGCGCACCCGAGAGGCGCTGAATGCGGATTTCACGCCCGAGCGAAAGGTGGAAGTCAACTTCCATGAATTGGTGCTGGCGGACGGGAGGCGTTTCCCGCTGCATACCAGCGTCACGCCCGGCTCGGGCCAGGTCATCGAGTTCGTAACCTCCGCCAACGAAAAAGAAAAGAAGAATTTCGTGAAGGACCAGGCCTCCGAAAAAACCAAAGAGGCGAAGCAGCATGCCCACCAGGAATGGGACAACGCCATGAAACAGCTGAAGACGCCGGGAAAAATCCGCCGTCTGGAACGCTACAGCGAGGCGCAATTGCCGGTTCACCGGCAATACATTCCAGCCGGAACCGTGTACTTCGCCGAACTGGACGACCCCCTGAACTTCGGGTGTGAGGTGATGACCCCTTCCACGGCCTCCTCGATCGGCACCGCGCTTCCCGAGGGCAGCGTGGTTCACGCCCGGCTGATCACGCCGTTATCATCGGCAACGGCGCACCCGGGCCAGGATGTGGAAGCCGTCTTGTCGCAACCCCTGATGGATGGAGACCGCTTGATCCTTCCCCAAGGCAGCCGCCTGAAGGGCACGGTCAAGCAGGCCCGGCCGGCGCGTCGCATGAAAAGAAATGGACAGCTGCGTATCGCCTTCTCGGAACTTGTTCCTCCCGACGGCATGGAACAGAAGGTTGTGGCCACGCTCGAAGGCGTGGAAGCCGGCAGAAATGCCAACGTGAAGTTGGATTCCGAAGGCGGCGCGGAAGCCACCACCTCGAAGTCGCGTTATCTGGCAACGGCGTTGTCGGTCGGATTGGCCGCTGTGTCACAGGACAATGACACAGGCAATCAGGCTGCAGGCGGTATGGGGGGATTCAAGGTGGTCGGTATGGTGATGGGTGCGGCCGTGCGCTCCCGCGCCTTTGGCGCCACCATGGGGGCGTATGGAGCGGCGGCGTCGATCTACTCGCATTTCATCGCCCGAGGCCGAGAAGTAGAATTCCCCAAGAATACCGCCATGCAGATTGGCATCGGAACGCGCGTGGCAACGGCAGCGGCGCCGCCGCCGGCCCAGCAGGAACCACCGCCGGCCGCGCTCGAGTCCGCCGATCTGCGTAACTCGCACTTGGAATAAGGGAGAACGCGGTTAAACCCGGTGGAGTATTTCAACTTGCAGACGTGCGCGCCTCGCTGCCTCCCCATCCATGCTATTTTCATTCCACGGAAATGAACGCGCCGCCCCCACCGCCTGCCCCATCTACTCCCCGAAACATCTACGCCTTCGGCCTGACTTCGTTCCTCAACGACACCGCCAGTGAAATGGCGTACTGGGTCCTGCCCGCCTTTCTGGCATCGCTCGGCGCCGGACCGGCGCAACTTGGGATTATCGAAGGCATCGCCGAGAGCGTGGCTTCGTTCGCCAAGCTTTTCTCCGGCTATGTGACCGACCAAGCCGCGCGCCGCAAGCCCATCGTGGTGGGCGGCTACTTCGTCGCCAACGCGGTGAAACCCTTGCTGGCGCTGGTTTCTTCGTGGTGGCAGATTCTGGGAATTCGTTTTGCCGACCGTTTCGCTAAGGGTGTGCGGGGGACGGCTCGCGACGTGATGGTGGCGGAGTCGGTCGACCAATCCAGCATCGGCTCCGCCTACGGCCTGATTCAAACCATGGATTCCGCCGGCGCCATCGCCGGCCCGCTGCTGGCGCTGGCCGTGATCGGACGCTTCGGCATGCGCGGCGTGTTCGCGTGGGCTGCGGTTCCGGGGGCCCTGTGCGTTATCGTCGCCTGGCTCGGAATCCGCGAAGTGCACCGCAACCTGCCGGTGGAGCGACGGGCGTCCTCGCCCGTCCCCATCGAACACACCTCAGCCACCGCGAAATCCGCGTGGCTCCCAAAGTTGCCGTTCGGCTTCTACTACG
>JBGPFV010000318.1:0-3553 GCA_041483535.1 Terriglobia bacterium
ACGAGGTGACGTGTGAATGATGACAACGGACTCCGCATCTGCTTCAACGAAGAAGCTCGCAACGACGCTCGCATCAAGGTCATCGGTGTCGGCGGCGGCGGCAACAACGCGGTCAATCGCATGATTGACTCGGGCATGGAACACATTGAATTCATTGTGGCCAACACCGACTTGCAGGCCCTGCGCATGTCGCGCGCCGCCACCAAGATTCAACTCGGTGTCAAGCTCACCAACGGACTCGGCGCCGGCGCCAATCCCGAGATCGGCCGCAAAGCCGCGCTCGAAGACTCGGACAAAATCATCGAAGTCCTCGAAGGCGCGGACATGATTTTCGTCACCGCCGGACTCGGTGGCGGCACCGGCACCGGCGCCGCGCCGATCATCGCCTCGCTGGCCAGCGAAATGGGCGCGCTCACCGTCGCCGTCGTCACCAAGCCTTTTGCCTTTGAAGGCAAACGCCGCATGCAGCAGGCCGAGCGCGGCATTTCCGAACTGATGGAGTCGGTCGATACCACCATCGTCATCCCCAACGAAAAATTGCTGGCGGTCGCCGAGAACGCCGGCTTCTTCGAGTCCTTCCGCATCGCCGACGATATTCTTCGTCAAGGAGTGCAGGGCATCTCCGACATCATCACCATTCCCGGCATCATCAACCGCGACTTTGCCGACGTGAAGGCGATCATGGCGGGCATGGGCTATGCGGTGATGGGCACGGCCACCGCCGCCGGCGAGCATCGCACGGTGGAAGCCGCCCAACGCGCCATCGCCTCGCCCCTGCTCGAAGCCGGCGCCATCGACGGCGCCCGCGGCATTCTCATCAACATCACCGGCTCCAATTCGCTGAAGCTGGCCGAAGTGCAGCAGGCGTGCACCATCATTCAGGGCGCGGCGCACGAGGATGCCAACATCATCTTCGGCGCGGTGCTCGACGAAAAGATGAAAGACGCAGTCAAGATCACGGTGATCGCGACCGGCTTCAAAGAGGCCGAGATCCGTCGTACGCGCCACCACGAGAACTTTGATCCGTTGATAGTTCCGCGGGAGATTTCACGCCAGCGCGATCGCTTCCACGAGCCCGAACCCGTGCCCGAACCCGAACCAGCCTTCGAGCCGGAGTCGGTGTTCGAGCCCGATCCCGCTCCGGTAGCCTTTCAGGATCTGGCGACGGGCAGCGCGACGCACGCCGAGGTGATTTCACTCGATGCAATGCGGTCGCCTGCTCCCACCTACCAGGCGGAGGATCTCGACGTTCCGGCCTTTCTGCGGAAACGCAGTGAAGTGATGTAGGGGACGGTTCTCTGAGGTTCGTTCCCGTAGAGCGGCGGCTTGCCGCGTCTCTTTCCGCGGAGGGAGACGGAGCCAGCCCTGTCTCTACAGAGGCGTCCGATTTCAGCGTATTTCGGCATCGCTAAAAGCGACGTCCTGATGCGAGGCCCGAGTTTTTCCGCGGACTCACGGCAGATTTCCTAGCCTCCGTCACGCACGATACAATCTTGCGGACGAATGCCACCTCTATCTTCAAGCTCGAAATCTCTCCTCATTTTGCTGGTGCTGCTGGCTGCGTCGGAATTTGTCGTGCGCGGCCCTGTACGTTTTTTGCGGGCGGCGGATTTCAACGATTTCATCTCGCCTTATATCCAATCCCGGGCTCTGGTGCTGGGAATGGATCCTTACAGCACCGGAGGTTCTGGTGCGACTCTGGCCGGTCGATAGTGATCGCCGGCCTGATGCAAAAGACCTGGCGGACGGTTCGTTGACCGTGAAGCGCGGGATTCCGACCGCATATCCCCTTACCTGTCTGTTCCTGCTCGTTCCCCTGGCAGTTTTACCGTGGCCAGTCGCTTACCTTGCATGGCTGGTGATTACTGTATGTCTGATCTTTGGCTTGATTGGGTCGCTGCTTGCGATGGGTGGATTCGGACGCAACGACTGGCGAGCGTATGTTTTTGTGGCTTTCTCGCTGGCCCTTGCCCCTCTGCACACCGGTCTTGGCGCTGGCAGCATTGTGATCGCCACGGTCGCCCTTTGCGGGATTGCTCTGGCGCTTGATGAGCGCGGCAGAGAGATCATCGCTGGAGTTCTCTTCGGAATTGCGGTTGGTTTGAAGCCCCAGATCGGATTGCCATTTCTTGCTTGCTACCTGTTGCGGCGGCATTGGCGTCTGTTCGGGATTGCGGCTGGCGTTGTGGTCACAACTGCGCTGCTGGCGATCGCCCGACTGGCGATTAGCGGCACGCCATGGCTTCAGAACTACCGACTGGACAACAAGGTTCTACTGGCCACGGGAATACTGAGTGACTTCACGGAACGAAATCCGATCCGCTTCAGCCTGATTAATCTTCAGGTCCTGTTCTATGCCATCTTGCACCACGCCGTCGTCGCCAATGTTCTTGCCCTGGCCGTATCCGCCACTTTGTTTGGAATCTGGGTTTGGCTGGTTCTGCGGAACCGGTCTCTTGTTGCCCTGCTGCCCATGGGCACACTGGCGGTCCTCAGTTTGCTTCCGGTTTACCACCGGCTGTACGACGCATTCCTGCTAGTTTTCCCCCTGTGTTGGAGTCTCAAGGAATTCTCTGGAAGCAAGGCTGCGCGCGGCACCTTTCTGCTGATGCTCCCGTTTCTGGTGCCGGGCGGGTCCGCCTTGGAGCAACTCCAGCTTCGCGGCCGGATTCCAGATGGGATTGCGCACTCCTGGTACTGGACGCGTTTCGTGATGCCTCACCAGATTTGGTTTCTTTTGCTGCTGAGCCTGTTGCTTTTGTGGCGCATGGCTTCCGAGCGGGTGTCTGATCTCCCGTAGCCTAAGGAAGCTGGGCAAGCCCCGTCCCTATTTTTTCGGCGATCCAGGCGCCGATCTTCGCTTCCAGCCCTCGAACCGCGGGCCCTCAAGCTTCCGCCTGATTTGGCCGATGTAATCTCCAACAAAAGAGCAAGGAGACCGTATGCATCGGCGAATCGTCGGAGTGGTCTTCGCCTGCTTCTGCGCAGGCCAACTCACGTTACAGGCGCAAGACTTCAAACTCCTTGGCCGCGAAGTGCAAATCCACGGATTCGCATCGCAGGGGTTTGTCTACACGAACACCAACAATTGGCTGACCATGAACAGCAGTCAAGGCAGCGGCGCCTTCACCGACTTCGGGTTCAATGTGTCCACCAGCGTTACCGATAAGCTTCGCGTCGGAGCGCAGTTCTACGACCGCAACCTGGGCCAACTCGGACAGTACCATCCCTCCCTGGACTGGGCCGTCGTGGAGTACCGTTTCAAGAGTTGGTTCGGCGTTCGTGGCGGCAAAGTTAAAACTACCCTGGGCCTGTACACCGACACGCAAGACCTGGATTTTCTCCATACCTTTGCCCTGCTTCCGCAGAGTGTTTATCCCGCCGACCTCCGCGAGTCCACCATCGCTCACCTGGGCGGCGATGTTTACGGCAGTTTGCCACTCAAGCACGGTCTCGGCGATCTTTCCTATACGGCCTACGCCGGGCATCGCAGCGACAGCATCTATAGCGGCTACCCCTATCTTTTGTCCCAGCACGCGGCTTATTTCAAAAG
>JBGPFV010000319.1:0-3529 GCA_041483535.1 Terriglobia bacterium
CCGGCTCCTCCCGTTCGTCTGCAATGGGACGTCATCTATTACTCCGCCGACGAATTGCCGCAAACCCAGGACCAGGGCGGCGCCGAGGCTGGCAAGTCAGGACGCGCCGGCGGTCAGCAAGCCCACCACCGCACCCAGACCATCCGCGTGGCGCGCGGCGACAAGCTCGCCGAGAAAGTTGTGGACGCTCCCAAGATCAATCTGCCCCATTCCGATTCCGCGGTCGCCAATCTGCTCGCCTTCAAAGCGAATCCTGGACCTCCGCCCGCCGAGGGATTGCGCTCTGCTCTTACGGCGCCAACTCTGCCTGCGATGACAGCGGTGCCGCCTTCGCCAGAATTCAATTCATCGGCAAGGCGCAACCCAAACGCCCTGACAACCAACATCGTCTCGCCCGCACCCGAAGTTTCTCACGCCAGCACGCGCACTTCGCCAACCTTAAGCGCAACCGTCGTGCCGCCCGCGCCGAATGTCGCGCGAGACAAGATGCGCAGCGCAGACCCACTCGCCTCTACCGTCATCGCTCCGGCCCCGCGCGACGAGCAGCGCGACCTGGCCAGTTCCCGCGTTCCACTGGCGCAAACGGCTGATGTGGTCGCGCCTCCGGTTTCCGCGCCCATGCGCGACGTGTCGTCCACGTCCAAGCTGACGTTGCCAGCGCCCGCCGTCATAGCACCGCCACCGTCGCAGGTGAGCCGCGACCTCAATAGCTGGGGAAGCTCCAACACTGGCGACTGGCGCGCCAAGCCCGTGCCTCCGCCGCCCACCGCGTCCGGCGGAGGTTCACTCGCAAGATCCGGCGCGGCGACGATCACACCGCAGGTTGTACCGCCTCCGGCCAGCATTGGCGGAGCGGGCTCTCAGCGAGGAAACGGCGGCGGACGATCTGGAAATTCCGCAAGTTCGCTCCTGGGCTCGGCCAACGTCGTACCACCTCCACCGGGCTTGGGCGGCGGCAAAGCCCTCTCCGGAAGCGGACGCGGGAACAAGGGAATCGGCGCCGGCGGTCCGCTCGACCTCGGTTCTTCCGTAGCTCCGCCGAGTAACGCAGGAGGGAGCGCTGCCGGCTCTGGAGTCGTCATCTCCAATAAACCCGGAACCAAAGTTGGACTACCGAACGCGACCGGCGGCGGAGCGCTCGCCATGTCGCCCAGCGGCACCGCAAAAAGCGGCCTCGGCGGCAACGGCGGCGGAGCGGGCATCGGCACCGGCAACGGCCCCGGCAGCGGATTACAAGGAGAAGGTTCGGGCGCGGGAAAAGCAGGCGCAGGACGCGGTTCCGATCCCAACGCCCACGGCGGAATTTCGCCGTATCCCGGCCCCGGCGGCGCGGGAAGCGGCACCACCGGCTCCCCCGCCGTACCCGGCGTATCCGTGCAGGGCGGAGCCACGCAAAGCATCACA
The DNA here is from genome assembly GCA_041483535.1 of Terriglobia bacterium. Taxonomy (GTDB): domain Bacteria; phylum Acidobacteriota; class Terriglobia; order Terriglobales; family Acidobacteriaceae; genus Acidiflorens. The sequence goes on from JBGPFV010000319.1 coordinate 1,405, forward strand.
CTACCGAGTTTCGGAACTCCCGGCGGCGATGCCCGATCGACCGGCCCCGGCCGCTCTTCGACCAGCGCTCAGGGAGGGCCGAGTTACACCGTAAAAGCCACTTCAAGCTCCGGCGGCGTCTTCAATCGCTACGGTCAATTGAAGGGCGACAACTACTCCATCTACATCGAAACGTCGCTGGGAACGGCCGTGATGCAATATGCCGATGCTTCATCCGCCGCGCACCCTTACTCGGGGGACCTGACGAAGCCAGAGCCGCTGCGCGATGACCTGCCGCATGGATTGCGTCCGACTTACGTGGTGTTTGCCTGCATCCTCGACCGCTCCGGAAATCTCAAAGACGTAAAGGTACTCGAGCCTGGCGCCGCCGAAACTACTTCAAAGATTTTGGTCGCTCTGCATAACTGGAAATTCCGTCCGGCATTTCGGGGAAATGAGCCGGTAGAAGTAAATGCGTTCTTGGGGTTTGGGATCGACACGCGATAGAACCGTGTCGGACTGTCTTCAACGACTGCTGTGAAAAGCGATCGCCACCAGACCAAGGCCGAACAATAACAATAGACCTATAGAAAAGATGTAATACACAACTCGAATCTTGAGCCAAAGCCAGGCCGGCCATTTGTTGGCTAACTTATCCATCCAGGTATCGTCAAGACGCACAGGCAACGCACCCACATCCGATCCGCTTTGCCAGTGCGTCGCGATCCAGGTTGCGCGAAGATTCGAAAGCAGCAGAGCCGTAATGATCACACGGAGCACGGTGCCTCCAGGTGAGGCCAACAGCAACTTGAGGGGCATCGGTATGTTAATCACGTAATACACGAAGACAATCGTCGCAGCGAAGCGGCTATGCTCCCGAACGCCGACGCCTCCGAGATGGAATAGCAGAAACCCAATTACCGCCCATATCGGCTGACCTGCAATAAACATGAAAACAAATGACAAGGCCGCCACCAACATACACACCCAATAGCCTTGGACGGCGAGATAGTCGACATCGACGCCGCTTTCGATCGATGGCCAAAAAAGGCTTTTGAGGCGGCTTTCGCCACGCGGCGTGGAATCGGATATCCCGAGGGTTTGCATGGCCAGCATTAGACTCCGCGCTTCTTAAACTGTCCAGCACAACTTTATGGGATTGCGAAACTAATCCGGCTTACTAATACCCCTTCCCCTTATCCACCACCGCTAGGAGTTGCTGCCCATTCAAGTACCGCCGCAGATTCTCCGCGAACAGCGCGTACTGGCGCTCCCACAACTTGTCGGTCAGCGCGGCTGTGTGCGGAGTGATCAACAGATTGGGCACGTCCCACAGCGGAGAATCGGCAGCCAGCGGCTCTTTTGGGAACACATCGAGCACCGCGCCGCCAATTTTCTTTTCGCGCAGTGCGTTGGCGAGCGCCGATTCATCCACGAGCGGGCCGCGACCGACGTTGATCAAACATGCATCCGGTTTCATGAGCGCCAGACGTTCGGCGTTCACAATCGCTTTAGTCCTATTCGTAACTGGCGCGGCCAGCACGACGTAATCCGCCTGCCGAAAGACTTCGTCGATTTGCGCCGGACCGAACACGGCGTCCGCGCCTTCGCTTCCCTTCTCCGGATGCTCGCGCACCGCCATCACCCGCATGCCCAGAGCCTTCGCACTCTTGACCACCGAATGTCCAATGCTGCCAAGGCCCACCATACCGACGGTTGCGCCTGCAACTTCCCGGACTCGAGGCAGTTCGTCCCACAGGAGCTGCTGCCCCCAAACGTGCTTCTCCTGCAAGCGTACCGAGTCCGGAATTTTCTTGGCCAGCGCAAAGATGAGGGCGATGACGTGCTCCGCCACCACCGGCCCGTGCACTTCACGTGCATTGGTGAGAACGACGTCGCTGTTGACCAGTTCCGGAAATATCAGCTGATGAACCGCCGCCGCCGTAGAGTGAATCCAGCGCAGCTTCTTCGCCGCTGCGATCTGCTGAGGACGGACCGACCAGGAGATGACAATTTCAGCATCGGCGATTTCTTCATCCATGCGCTTGTAGTCGGGAAGATGAACGATTTCAATTTGCGGGAACTCGCGCCGCAATCGCTCCGAAAACCCTGTCGGCACGTTCCACTGGCCAAAAGGATGGCGAAC
>JBGPFV010000320.1:0-3520 GCA_041483535.1 Terriglobia bacterium
CCGTTGCCTTCGGCGCGCAGCGCTTCAAGAATTTTTTGCCGGGACACGACGCCCACCATGTCGCTGCCGCGTACCACCGGAAAATCGTCCTGCAGCGTGTGCACGGCTTTTTCCAGCGCGTCTTCCAGCGTGTCAGCGGGCGAAAGCGTGGCAAAGTCGGTAAGCATAACTTCTTCCAAGCGAACGCTTTGCAGAACGGACTGAAATACCGCCGAGCGCTCTTCGAGTTGCGCACCGGCAAAAAGAAAGAAGCCGATCATCATCAGCCAATATCCGTCCCAGCGCGTCTCAGGGCGGCTGCTGATCAGCATTCCGACCATGATCATCAGGATGGAAAAGACATGGCCGATGCGGACGGCGCGCTGGGTGGCTTGAACCATGTCAACGCGACGCGAGAAGAAAGCGCGCAAAACGCGTCCGCCATCCATGGGATAAGCCGGCAACAGGTTGAACAAGCCGAGGTAGAGGTTCGCCCAGACGATGCTCCGCAACAGGGCGCTCGGGTCGACAAGCGGCCTCACGGTAAGCGAGAAACCGGGTATGGCCGCGAGCAAAACGAGGGCGGACAAACCGGCGATGAAGAGATTCACCAGCGGTCCGGCAACTGCGATGCGGATGTCACGCTTCCAGGCGTTGATCGGGTCGGGAATGGCGTGCGCTTCGTCCAGGATGGTGATTCCGCCGATCGGCAGCAGAATGATGCCCTTCGCCGGAATGCCCGATCCGCGGGCCACCAGCGCATGCCCTAACTCATGCAGCACCACGCTGCCGAAAATGATGGCGACCAAGCCGAGTACGCGCAGGGCAGCGGTGGCATCCTGAGTAGCGGCTTGGGTGAAAAACAAGAAAAACAGCAGAAACACGAAGGTCAGATGAATGCGAATTTCGATTCCGAAAAGACGTCCGACCGGGATGGACCAACTGCGCATCGTCATGCCTACCGGTATTCTATCTGTTTAGACACCGATGGACGCCGCCGAGATGCGAAAAGGCGAATCGGAAGGGCCTAGTCTGTAGAGACGCGGCTTGCCGCGTCTCCGGCGGCGGAGGAGGCGGGGCAAGCCCAGTCTCTACGAGATTTTGCGTACTTATGAGAGTAATTGCTGGACACTACCGGCGCCGGACGTTGCGCTCGTTGCCTGGACGCGAAATCCGTCCGACCGCGGACCGGTTGCGCGAGACCCTGTTCAACGTGCTGTGCGGGGGCGATCCGGTGGCGCTGGCCGAGTCGGTGTGGCTCGACTTGTACGCCGGGACGGGCGCGGTGGGCATTGAGGCCCTGAGCCGCAGCGCCCGGATGGTGTACTTCGTCGAGTCGTCCAAAGCAGCGGCGGAGTTGATCGCCGTGAACTTGAAGTCGTTGGGCATTGCGCGAGGATTTCAAATCGTGAAGGCAGATGCCGGGAAGGCCCTGCGGCAATTGGAAGGGGCAGGGAACGTCGCCGATTATGTGTTTCTCGATCCGCCCTACTCGATGCCGGATGAATACGCGAAAACGCTGGCGGCGCTGGCGGAATCGAGATTATTGCGCGAGCGGAGCTTCGTGATCGCCGAGCACGAGAAGCGATTCGATCCGGGAGAGGCGTTTGGAGAATTGCAGCGATATCGCAAGCTGGTACAGGGAGACGCGGCGCTAAGCTTCTATCGGCGGCGATAGCGCCGCGCGGGCTGTGATCGTGAAGCAACGGGCGTCTCGCCCGTCTGCCGGAGGGGGACGCCCGGCTCTCCACCAGCGAGGTCGCTATAATCACTACGACATGGCTAACTTCCTACCGGTTGACGAACAACTGGCTTACCTCAAGAAGGGCGCGGCGGAGATTGTCAAGGAATCCGAACTGCGCTCGAAGCTCGAACGCTCGCTCGCATCGGGCAAGCCGCTTAAGGTGAAGGCAGGCTTCGACCCAACCGCGCCCGATCTGCACCTCGGGCACACCGTCCTGCTGCGCAAGCTCAAACATTTTCAAGACCTCGGACACACCGTCATCTTCCTTATCGGGGATTTCACGGGGATGATCGGCGATCCGACGGGACGCTCGGCAACGCGGCCTCCGCTGACCCGGGAGCAGATTGCGGAGAACGCCGAAACCTACAAGGCGCAGGTTTTCAGGATACTCAGCCCGGAAAAAACCGTGGTCGATTTCAACAGCCGGTGGTTCTCGAAGTTCTCGGCCGAGGATTTCATCCGCCTGACCGCGAAGTATACCGTCTCGCAGGTGCTCGAGCGCGAGGACTTCCACAAGCGCTTCCATGACGAGAAACCGATTGCCATGCATGAGCTCCTGTATCCGTTGGCGCAAGGATATGACTCGGTCGCCCTCGAAGCTGATGTGGAACTCGGCGGCACCGATCAGAAATTCAATTTGCTGGTAGGGCGCGAGCTGCAGCGCGCCTACGGGCAGGAATCGCAGGTGGTGCTGACCACGCCGATCCTTGAAGGCCTCGACGGCGTGAACAAGATGTCGAAGTCGCTGGGAAACGCGATTGGAATCCACGAGCCTCCGCTGGAGATGTATGGCAAAGTGATGTCGATTTCCGACGAGATGATGTGGCGCTATTACGAGTTGCTGACCGATGTCCGAGTAGATGCGATCGCGCAAATGAAGGCGGACGCGGCCAGCGGGAAGGCGCATCCGATGGCACTGAAAAAAGAGCTGGCGCGGGGGATCGTGGCGGATTTCCACTCGGCTGAGGCGGCGGCCAAAGCGGCGGAGGACTGGGCTAAGCAGTTTCAGAAGAATGAGGTTCCGGAAGAGTTAGAGCGCGACGAAGCACAAAGGGCGGACTTCCACGAGGTGTTGCCCGTTGCTGCTCCGGGAAGTGTGCGTGGTGCGGCTGTTCAGGTGATCAGAGAGCTTGGCGGAGAATCGGATACCTCCGGCGACTCCCTGATAGTTCACCTCAACAAACTCCTATGTCGTTTCGGCTTCGCCAAGTCAAACACCGAGGCTACAACTAGGATCAAGGCTGGCGCCGTCGAGATTGGGGGCATTCGAATTACCCCTGGGACAGTCCTCGTAGACATTCCTGTTAACAGAGGAATTTTCATTCGCGTCGGTCGCCGGATGAAGGAAGTACGGATCGTTGATCCAATCCCCGGCAAATGGCAGTGATTAAACGGGAACAACTGCCTTCGGCTGTCCGGCCAGCCTGCTCGCCATTCCTCGCCTCCATTTTGCCTCTGTCATCCTGAGCGGAGCAGGACGATGCGCGAAGCGCATCGTTCTGCGTAGTCGAAGGACCCCTACTCTTTTGAGAACTTTCCATCCATGGATACCAATCGCGCTCTAGATCCAGCCAGTGCGGGTTGACGAATTCGATCAGCGCGATCTTCTTCGATCGCCGCCAGCCCTTGAGTTGCTTCTCGCGTGCGATTGCCCGGTGGACATCGTCGAACGACTCCCAGTACAACAGACGCTCGACCTGATATTTGTCCGTGAAACCTTCGATGCGGTGGAATTTGTGCTCAAAGACACGTTTGTGCAGGTTGCCTGTCATGCCAATGTAGAGAGTTCCCGACAGG
>JBGPFV010000321.1:0-3498 GCA_041483535.1 Terriglobia bacterium
TACTCCGCCTCCGTCAAAGCATCGAGCGCCAGCGCGCTCTCCAGTTGCAGCAGGCCAATCTCCAGGTCTCCCGTGCCCAGGAAACTCTGGCCCAGTTGGAACGCTTCGTCTCACTCTCGGCCCAGTCCGACTCGGCCGGGCTCACTGCCGGATGCACGGCCGCCGAACTCCAGTTCGCTTCCATGTTCCGCGAGAACCTGGATCGCTTCCGCCAGGAACTCCAGTCCGATATCCGCAAGCTCGAACTTCTGCGCCAGCAAGCGGCCAGCGAATACCATCGGGCATATCGCGAACGCGAGGTTCTGGAAAGCCTGCGCGTCCGGCAGCATCGCGCCTACCAGCAGGAACACTTACGCCGCCAGCAACAGGAACTCGATGCCACTTACTTGCTGCAACGCTGGCACCATCGCAACGGAACCGCGTAAATTCATCGCACGACAGAACCGCCCGATTTTGCCGGGCGGTACCGGGCAACTCTTGCCGCATCCACTTTCCTTTCCGTTTTACTTTCTTCATCATTGCCGGGCGCGCTTCTGTAAGTTTCTGAAATTGCAACCATTGCCGCGCACCTTCCCCGCCTACGTCGGACTCCACGCCATTGGCGCGTGGAGTGCAATCGAACTCGTGGCACTGCGATGCAAGTGAACGCTATTCCCATCCCGGCGGCAACACCAGCGGCCTGCACTGCGACCCGGCCGCCAGCGTTAGTGACTGCATCGTCCGTGCCTGCGTTGTCCGTGCTTTCAAGTTTCGGAGCCAAGCTTGCCACTTCCATGTCAAGATCCGCGCCAGAACTTACCCCAAGTCCGTCGCGGCCGGCCACGACTTCAACCTCCGATGCGAAGACCGGCGCGAAGGTCGGCGAAAAGATCGTGGCAAAGACGGATGCAAAGCCCAGCGTAACGATCAGCGCAAATCCCGGTGCAGCGTCAATCCCGTTCCTCGACGCGAATGTCAATTCCCAATTCAGCGCCAACACGGCTGCAAGCCTCGCTGCCAACTCCAGTCCAAGTCTCAATGGGCTGAATCTGAATTCAAAGCCTGCTTCCAGTTCCGACGCGAAGCCTGATGCCAGGCCCGATGCCAAGCCTGGCACCAAGCAGACGACTCAACCCGCGCCCGTTCCCGGAACCAAGCCTTCATTACCCACATCTGTACTGACCGCGACCACGACTTCACGATCCCCTTCTCTGCTTGCGGGCGCATCACTTCTCGCGGTCTTCGAGCAGTGGGGTATTTCCACTCCCGCACCAGCCCTTGCCGATCTTTCCTCGAATCGGCCACTGCTGTCGCAGGCACGCACTGCGAACCTCGCCAGCGTGACAGCGCCTGCGCCGCATCCGATGCAGCCGCCAACGGCTCCATCCGCTCAGCCTCAGCCTGGTCCCGCCGCGACTTCCACCGTGGCTTCTCCCGTTCCACTCGCTGCGGGTAGTCGAGCGGGCGCCCCACTTCTCGCGGTCTTCGAGAATGCGAGATTCTCGCCTTCGCCCAACCTTGCCGATGGTTCCTGGAATCCGCAACCACTGAATCAGCAACTACTCGCGTCACGCGGGGCGAACTTCGCCAGCGTGACAGCACCTTCGCCGCTTCCGATTCCTCAATCGTTTGCAATTCCGGCGTCGATCGTCAAGCCCGGCACGCCGAACCCTCAATCCCCTCAGGATCAACCTGCGCCCACCGCGGTTTCCGCCGTACCGATTTCCGCCGTATCACCGGCCGCAGACACTCGCGAAATCCCTGCAATTGCCCGTCCAGACGATTCCAGGGCCGCCCACGCGTCGGCGAATTCCCCGGTTCCGATCGGGCTTCCAACCGAGCCCGGCCCAAAATCTTCCGCACTCCCATCCCCCATACGGGAGTCCGCTTCCGGCGATGCGCACTTGTCTCCTAACCTCCCGACGCAAACCTCCGCCGCACCGGCGCCGTTTTTGACCGCTTCGGATCTGGTTCCACCAATGCCAACTGACCTGGTTTCACCTGGGCCCATTTCACTAGCGTCCGCTTGGCCGACGCAAACACGATCGGACTCGTCAGACCCCCCGGTCCCAGTTTCACCAGCGCCAACGCCCACCGATAACCGATTCCACACCCCCGTTCCGACCGGCGCACCCGTCTTCTCTTTTGACCACATTGCTCTTGACCACATTGCTCTTGGCCAATCGCCGATTGTCGAATCTCCATCGGTTGCTGCCGCGCCCTTCACCCCAGCGCAGCCCGCGCCCGGGTCGGCCCACGGCCCGCGCCCGGCTGCCCCCAGCAACCCTGCAGCCAATGTCGCGCCGGCGTCCTCCGCCCCGGCGCCAACACCGTCGCCAATAATGACGACATCGGCAACGCCAATTCCGGCGGTGCCATCTTCCGTCAAGAACAACTCCGCGGTCACGCCGGCCGGCCCCAAACCAGTCAACTCGACCGCCGCGGATCCCGCCGCAACCGCCGGCGCCCCCGCTCTCCACACCGCTCCGGCCTCAACCCTCTCACCCCATGCCACCACCGTGGCCGCGCAAACGGCCAGCGCAGCAGAAAGCGGATTCGCCAGCACGAATAACATTTCCAATAACGATCCGGCGCCTCTAATTCCGAACCTCGCTGCGAATTCCAGTACCCTCGCGCCGATTACCGCAGCGATGGCCGCTCCGGCCGCCGCAAGTACGCACGATGTCCCCAGTAACGGGAAGCTCGGCCTCTCCGCCCAACCAGGTTCCACAGCAGCGTCCCCCACCGCCGACAAGAGATCCTCCACCGCGATGCCACCGAACCCCGCGGCATCGCACGACGCACCATTTGCCATCGCCTCCGGAAGAGATCCCTCGCCCGCCGTGACCCCTCCCGCTCCACCAGCCTCCGCGCCCCCAACCCAACGTGGATCCGATCCTGCTCCCGAACTGCCCAAGACTCACCAGATGCTCGACTCCGCTCCCCCGGTTTTGCCGCCCGCGCGCATCGCGCCCGGTTCCGCCGCCGATCTGCAGACGAATGCCCAGATGAACGCCCAGATGCATCTGGGCGTCCGCACCAACGCCTTCGGCGCGGTTGAGATTCATACCATCGTCCAGCAAAGTCAGGTGGGCATCACCGTTCACGCCGATCGCGATCTGGCCCGCTGGTTCAGTTCCGAAGTTTCCAGCCTTGAATCCGGACTCACCAAAAATCACCTGAACCTTACCACCGTTGATTTCGACCACGGACGCACCGGCATCCAGACCGCGACCGGCTTTCAGCAAGGCCAGCCGCGACAAAGTTTTTCGCAAACTGGTTTTTCGCAAACTACGGACTCCCCGTCCGCCGCCCTGTCCGACCCTGCCTCGCCAGAACCGGACACGGCATCGGAGTCCGCGACCCCCGGCATTCTCCGGTCAGGCTTGCCCGCCGGGCTTGGGGAAACTCGCGTCAACATTCACGTTTAGGAGGACAAACCATGCACGTCTCGCTTCTGCAATCGCTCGCCACCGCCGCTCAAACTGCGTCCACACCGGCTGCCACTTCCGCACCCAA
>JBGPFV010000322.1:0-3498 GCA_041483535.1 Terriglobia bacterium
AAGTTTGACCGCATGGAGTGGGCGATCGAGAAGTGTACGGAGATCGGCGTCGCTCGCATCGTTCCCGTAATCGCCCGCCGGACGGACGCTCATCTGGCCGCCGCGGCCGCGAAGCGCCGCGAACGGTGGCTGCGCATTGTTCGCCAGGCGGCCGAGCAGTCGCGAAGGGCGGCGCCTCCGGAGATTGCGGCGGCGGTCAAATTGAAAGAGCTTGACGGCGTTCTGCCTGCGGACCTAGTGACTCGCGTTGTTCTTGCCGAATCCGAGGATGAGACTCGGCTGGGAGCGGTTTTGCAATCCAGGCCAACCGAAGTCGTCCTTGCGATTGGCCCGGAAGGCGGATGGGCCGACGGGGAACTAGGGTGGTTTTACGAATCGGGATGGGTAGCGGCCTCGCTGGGCGAGACGATACTGCGAGCCGAAACCGCGGCGATTGTGGCCACCGCGCTCGCGCTTGACGCATTGCGGTGATTCCTTAGCGCGGTGTGAAAAAGTCGAATGCCGATACCCAGCTCCTACAGAGCTGTGAGTGAGAACTCGGTCGTCCCTCCGGGACTTGAATCAGCTCTTTCACCTTTTCCCAGCGCTGAAGCGCTGGGCTAAGCTCGACCGCCCCTCCGGGGCTGGATTTTCGGAAGCCTTCCACAACCTGCGCAGCAGTCCACAACTCACCTCTGATATTCTCCGGCTAGAGATCTCAAGTGGCTTCAACCGTTTTACCTGCGACGAAGATCATTCCCGATGAGCGGCAGCGGCAAGCCGTCGAACACCTGGATGGCCCGATGCTGGTGATCGCCGGCGCGGGCACCGGGAAAACTACCGTGCTCACGCAGCGCGTGGCCAACCTGATTCGCGAAGGCCACGTGCGCCCCGACGAAATTCTTGCCCTCACCTATACCGAAAACTCGGCCGCGGAAATGAGGGCGCGCGTGCAAGGAGAATTGAAGGGCACGGCGATCGACGGGTTGCAGGCCTGCACTTTCCACGCCTGGTGCTACGGATTGTTGCAGCGTCGTGGCGCTGGTTTTGGTGTGCTTGACGATAAGGACCTGTGGGTATTTTTGCGCCGCCGAATCCGCGACCTGCGGCTGAAGCACTTTGTGCGCGCGGCCAACGTCGGACAGTTCCTCGACAGCCTGCTCGATTTCATGCGCCGTTGCCAGGACGAACTGGTCGGTCCTGAAGAATATGCCTGCTATGTCGAGCGCCTCGAGCGCGGCGAGATCCCTTTGCCTCGCGTGGCCAAGTCGAAAAATCAAGCGGATCTGGAGAAAGGCGAGATTCTCGAACGCTGCCAGGAAATCGCTCGCGTTTTCGCCACGGTGGAGAATATGCTCCGCGAGAAGAACCTGGGCACCTTCGGCCACATGATTACCAGGGCCCATCAGTTGCTGAAGGACGATCGCACGTTGCTCGAAGAAGAACGGCTTCGTACTCGGTTCGTGCTGGTGGATGAATTTCAGGACGCGAATTTTGCCCAGGTCGAAATTCTATCGTTACTCGCGGGAACGACGGCGAACGTTTTTGCGGTGGGCGATCCGGATCAGGCAATCTACCAGTTTCGCGGCGCTTCGAGCGAAGCGTTCACGCTGTTTGTAAGGAACTTTCCCGCGGCGCGAGTCGTTGTGCTGGGAAAGAATCGGCGCTCGCTCTCGCCGATCCTGCGCTGCGCTTTTGGCATGGTGAATGAGAACCCGCCGGTGTTCGGATCAACGGTCGGGCCAACACTCTCGCAAAAGGGGATTTCAATTTCCTACCAACGAGCCCCTCTGGAATCGCTGCGCGACGAGGAGGCGAAGCAAAAAGGCGAGCCTGCGGCCGCGCCGCCGGTCGAGATTGTTACCTGGAGAGATAAAGAAGTGGAGGCCGCCGACCTGGCGCGCCGCATCCAGAAGAAACGCAAGGACAAGGATAAAGACAAGCGTTGCCGGTGGAGCGATTTTGCCGTGCTTTATCGCCAGCACCACCATCGCGACGAACTGGTTCACGAACTTGCCGAGCGAGGCATTCCATTCTCCATCGAAGGACTGGACGTGCTCGACACGGCCGAGGTCCGGGACGTGGTGGCTTGCCTGACCGCGGCTGTGTCTCCGAACGATGCGGCCAGCCTGTTTCGGGTGGCAGCGTTGCCGCAGTTCGGCATCGACCCAATGGAATTGAGGGCGGCGATGAGGGCGGTGCGGCGCCAGGATCTCGATCTGCGCACAGTGTTGGGACGGCTGCCGAAGGGCGCGGCGGTGCTGGAAAGTGTCGAGAATGTGCATCGGGAGGTGGGGAAGGACGGAGTTCGCGCGGACGATACGGTGAAGCTTGTGATCCGCCATTTTGCGCTGCAGCGGCCGGCGTTGGCCGGTGCTTTTCTGAAATTTGTGGAAGCGTGGCAAAAGAAGGCTATCGCGGAGACGGGGAGCCCTTCCGAATTTCTGGAGTACCTCGATTATTTTGTGCAGGCGAAAGGCACCGTTCCGCTTCCGCGCGGCGCCGAAGATGACGACGCGGTGCAGCTTTTGACGGCGCATGCCGCCAAGGGACTTGAGTTCCGGCACGTGGCCATCCTGCGCGGTTCTTCGGCCTGGTTCCCAGTGGCCTACCGGGAGCCGCTGGTTGCGTTTCCGCCGGAACTGCGCCGGGCGGACGCGTCTTCTTCGGACAGATGTGCGACTGACGATAAGACGCTGCACGAAGAGGAAGAGCGCCGCCTTTTTTACGTGGCCATGACGCGCGCCAAGGACACGCTGGCAATCTATGCGCATCAGGGGAGGGGCAAGAAAGACCCGAAGCCAACCCAATTTCTGCGGGAGTTCATGATTCATCCCGCTTACAAGAAGTTCTGGTCCACGCACCCAGCGGCGGCCGTGCAGGACACTTTATTTGCCGAAGAAGAACAGAGGATTGCATTGCAGCAATCGAACGTAGCCGGGTGGCTGCTGATGGAGCCGTCGGCGAATTTTGTTACCGGCCTGAGCGCGTCGGCGATTGAGATCTACGAAGAGTGTCCGCTGCGCTTCAAGCTTGAACGGGAGTGGAACCTGCCGCGCGACGTGTCAGCGGCACTGCACTACGGAGCGGCCATGCACGGAGTGCTGCGCAGCTTCTACGACGCGCAGCGCTATCAACGCGAAATCAGCGACGACGATTTGCTTGAACAGTTCCGGTCTGCCTTGGCTTCGGCGGGCATCGCGGACCGCTATCAGTATGAGCTGTATCTGCGGCAGGGTCGGGAGCAGTTGCGGCAGTTCTTCGACGGTGCTCGCAATGCTTCGGCGCCGGAGGTGCTTGAGACCGAGCGCAGATTTGAACTGCAAGTGGGCTCGGCGAAGTTGGCCGGGCGCGTGGATCGCATCGACCGGACGGGCGCGGAGACGGTTGCCATCGTGGACTACAAGACGGGCAAGCCCAAGTCACAGGAGGATGCCGACGAGAGCCTGCAACTTTCGTTGTATGCGCTGGCGGCGAGGGAGGTGTTTGGAAAGCGTGCCGAGCGCTTGATCTTCCATA
>JBGPFV010000323.1:0-3495 GCA_041483535.1 Terriglobia bacterium
AAGTAGAGCCCGCGCAAGTGATTGTGAAGCGCTTCACCACGGGAGCGATGTCGTTCGGTTCCATCAGCAAAGACGCCCACGTGACTCTGGCCCTCGCCATGAACCGCATCGGAGGGAAGTCCAATACTGGCGAAGGCGGCGAAGATGAAGAGCGCTTCCAGCCGGATGCGAACGGAGACTTGCGGCGGAGCGCGGTAAAGCAAGTCGCCTCGGCGCGCTTTGGAGTTACTGCCAACTATCTCGTCAATGCGGAGGAGTTGCAGATCAAGATGGCACAGGGCGCGAAGCCCGGTGAAGGTGGCCAGCTTCCAGGGCACAAGGTGGATGAGGTCATTGCGCGGCTGCGGCATTCCATCCCCGGCGTGGGTTTGATCTCGCCGCCGCCTCACCACGATATCTATTCCATTGAAGATCTCGCACAACTGATCTACGACCTGAAGAATGTGAATCCGCAAGCGCGCATCGCGGTGAAACTGGTGGCCGAAGTGGGAGTGGGTACGGTGGCGGCGGGCGTGGCCAAGGCGCACGCCGATGTTGTGCTGATCAGTGGAGACAGCGGAGGCACGGGAGCTTCACCGCTGAGTTCGATCAAGCATGCGGGCATTCCGTGGGAGCTGGGTTTGGCCGAGACGCAACAGGTTCTTCTCTTGAACGACCTGCGCGGCCGCATCCGCGTGCAGACCGATGGCAAGCTCCAGACCGGCCGTGATGTCGTGATTGCGGCTCTGCTGGGCGCCGAAGAATTTGGGTTCGCCACTACGCCGCTGATTGCGATGGGCTGCGTCATGATGCGCAAGTGCCATCTCAACACTTGCTCCGTGGGCATTGCCACGCAAGATCCCGTGCTGCGCAAGCAGTTTAAAGGACAGCCCGAGCACGTTATCAATTTCTTCTTCTTTCTGGCGGAACAGGTGCGCCGGTACATGGCCGAGCTCGGCTTCCGCCGCATGGATGAGATGATCGGGCGCGTTGACATGCTCGACGTGCAGCCGGCCGTCCATCACTGGAAGGGGCGAGGTCTGGACTTGTCGGCCATTCTCTATAACCCGGAGGTGCCGTCGCGCGTGGCGCGCCGCTGCGTTCAGGCGCAGGACCATGGTTTGGAGCAGGCGCTGGATCATCAACTTCTTGCCGAGTCGCAGGCAGCGATCGAAACTCTGGCGCCGGTCGAGATCAAGCTGCCGGTGCGCAACGTTCATCGCTCCGTGGGAACCATGCTGAGCGGAGCCATTGCCCGCCGCCACGGATCCGCCGGTCTTCCCGACGACACGATTCGCATTCAACTCGACGGATCGGCGGGGCAAAGCCTGGGTGCGTTCCTAGCCAGGGGAGTTACGCTCACCCTCGAAGGCGAGGCCAACGATTACGTGGGCAAGGGTCTGTCTGGCGGACGTCTGATCGTCTATCCGCCGCGACGCTCGAGTTTCGCTCCCGAAAACAATATTCTCATCGGCAACGTCGCTCTCTACGGCGCGACTAGCGGCGAAGCATTCTTCAATGGGGTCGCGGGCGAGCGCTTTGCCGTTCGCAACTCCGGAGCGACCGCAGTGGTCGAGGGCGTCGGCGACCACTGCTGCGAATACATGACCAAAGGCTTGGTGCTGGTGCTCGGAGCCTGCGGCAGAAATTTTGCCGCCGGCATGAGTGGTGGCGTCGCCTACGTTTTCGACGAACGCGGCGACTTTACCGAAAAGCGCTGCAATCTGGAATCGGTCGACCTGGAGCCGGTTCTCGATGCGCAGGATGCCCATCTGGTCGAAGGGCGGCTCGTCCAAAACCCGCTCGTCCGAAAACAGTTCGGCGAAGTAAAGTTGGTCAAAGATCTAGTGGCGCGGCATCTCGCACTCACCCGAAGCCCGCGCGCAGCCTGGATTTTGGACAACTGGTCGGAAGCGCTATCCCGGTTTATCAAAGTGTTTCCCCATGAACACAAGCGCGTGCTGGGAGTGAGCCGCAGACGCCAGCCCTATATCCCAAGTCCGCCGCTGGCTGCTCCGGCGCCGGTCGAGCAGGTGCAACATGGGTAAGGACACGGGATTTCTGGAATACGCACGCGAGCTTGCCCCACGGCGTCCAGTCACGCAGCGAGTCAATGACTGGTTTGAGATCTATCTCGATTTTCCAGAACAGAAGCTTCGCACCCAGGGCGCCCGCTGCATGGACTGTGGCGTGCCCTTCTGCCAGACGGGGTGTCCCGTCAACAACCTGATTCCCGACTGGAACGATCTGGTTTATCACGGCCGCTGGAAAGAGGCGGTTCGCCAACTGCATGCGACCAACAACTTTCCGGAATTTACCGGACGGATTTGTCCCGCGCCCTGCGAAGCGTCTTGTGTGCTGGGGATCAATCAGCCTCCGGTCACGATCAAACAAATCGAAAAGAACATCGTGGAGCGCGCGTTTCATGAAGGCTGGATCCGGCCCGAGCCGCCGAAACTTCGCAGTGGGAAAAAAGTAGCGGTGGTTGGTTCAGGGCCTGCGGGATTGGCCGCCGCCCAGCAGTTGTGCCGGGCGGGACACTCCGTAGTGGTTTACGAAAAAGCCGACCGCATCGGCGGCTTACTGCGCTATGGCATCCCGGAATTCAAGTTAGAGAAACACATCATCGATCGCCGCCTGGAACAGATGGCCGCGGAGGGCGTGAAATTTGTTACCGGCGCCGAGGTGGGCAGAAATATTGCGGTCGAAGATTTGCGCAGCGAGTTCGACGCAATCGTTCTCGCCGGAGGTGCCGAGCACCCGCGCGACCTGAACGTCCCTGGACGCGAGCTGAAAGGAATCCATTTCGCGATGGAGTTTCTGCCGCAGCAAAACCGGCGCAATCTGGGCGATTCCATCGAACCGGAATCGGAAATTCTGGCAACCGGCAAGCGCGTGGTCATCATCGGGGGCGGCGACACCGGCGCGGATTGTCTCGGAACTGCCCACCGGCAAAAGCCCCTCTCCGTACACCAGTTCGAAATCATGCCGAAGCCTCCCGACGAGCGCTCGCCGCTAACACCCTGGCCCCTCTGGCCGATGCAACTGCGCACGGAAGGCGCACACGAAGAAGGCGGCGTTCGCGACTGGAGCATCGCCACCACAGAGTTCACCGGAAAGTTCACCGGCTCCGGTTCCGGCTCTGGGCGGGTCCAGCAACTGCACGCCGTGCGCGTCGGCCAGCCGCCAAGGTTCGAGCCGATTCCCGGCACCGAATTTGTGATGGAAGCGGATCTCGTACTGATCGCGATGGGATTTGTTGGGCCGGTTCGGAACGGAATGATTGAGCAGTTGGGAGTGAAACTCGATCCGCGCGGCAACGTGGCCACCGACCAGAACCATATGACGTCGGTGGCTGGAGTTTTTGCGGCCGGCGACATGCGTCGCGGTCAGTCGCTGGTGGTGTGGGCGATCGCCGAAGGGCGGAAAACGGCCGCGAGCGTGGACCGTTACTTGCAAACCAACGCACTGCTTTCGGTCACACCCCAGGTTGCGAACACCGAAAAACAGCCGATG
>JBGPFV010000324.1:0-3459 GCA_041483535.1 Terriglobia bacterium
GACAGCTCGGACGATCTCCTCCGGAGATTGCGCGGCCAGCAGTCGCGGACCCAGTTTCGGCCAGAACTGAAGCAACACGGCGCGGTAGTGATCGGCTTGCCCGTTGTCGCCATTCTCCGGCACGACGGCGATGCCGTTGTTCACGGCGTTCAGTTCAGCTTCCTTTCGCAGTCGCCGTGCGCTGGCGTCGGCCGCATCCTTCCCCACCGACAGGCGCACTCGTTTCGAGCCTTCGCGCCATTCCAGGTAATACGCGCCTTCCGAGTGCCGTTCTTCCTTGCCGTGCACGACCACAACGTCGGGCTTCACACGTCCATTGGCGGACAGCAGAACGCGGCAATACCGCCACCCGTACGGCGTTTGGACTCTTTTTGTGAGATTGACTTCGCGATTAGCCATTCGGTGATCCTTCCTGATTCCGGTATCAGTGTAGGTATCACCGACTCGCAAGTGCTAGATAACAAAAGTAATGGCGGAGAGGGAGGGATTCGAACCCTCGGTACAGGTGTTAGCCCGTACAACGGTTTAGCAAACCGCCGCATTCGGCCACTCTGCCACCTCTCCGGCGCTGCGGAATTATAGTTTACCACTGGCGCTTCCTTTATTTATTCTGAAGCTGCGGCGGTTTGCACCAGGTTGAAAGTCCCGACGCAAGGTTGGGGCTGGCGGTGATACGAACGCGCCTTGCTAGAGCCGGGACGCCTTCGCGCGCTTGCCCTCGGCCAGACGAAGTGGGGCTGTGGAAGCCAGTTCCACGCGGTTCCTTCCTTTGTTCTTGGCGCGATAAAGAGCTTGGTCGGCTGCCTGGATCACCTGCTCGGGCTGGCGGTAGCGGGTGCTTGGCTCGGCCACGCCGATGCTGACCGCCACCGATAAACGATCCAGAGGTTGCTGGGGGCTCGGGGGCGCGGTTTTCTTCCTTGTGCGCTTTCTGCGATCCGACTCATCCGTCCCTGTCTGGCGATCGCTTCTGCTCTCCGCTCTTCTTTCCGAACCGCGCACCTGGAACGTGGATTTCTCGATGATCTGGCGCAGCGAGTCGAGATGCTCGAACGCTTCTTTGGCGGAGGTGTTGCGAAAGACGATGGCGAACTCTTCCCCACCGCAGCGGAAAGCCTGGCCGTCGCCTCCGACCTGCGATAGGCGCTTGGCCACCATGCAGAGCACTTGGTCGCCTACGTCGTGGCCGTAGGTGTCGTTGAACTTCTTGAAATGGTCGATATCGACGATGGCGATGGCATATTGCTGGTCGAGCGAAAGCAGGGACTCGTTGAAGGCGCGGCGTCCGCGAATGCCGGTCAGTTCGTCGTGGTAGGCGAGTACGTAGGAGGTCTCGATCAGCGAGGCGCCGAGGATGAGGGCGGCGGTGGCGACGTAGGCGTCCGCTGCCTTGCCGGCCGGGGCAAATTGAAGCCACAGGAAAACGGCGGCCACGGACCACGCGAAGCCGGGCTCGATCGGTTTGCGCGTTTGAAAGAAACGGCGGACGAACACGGCGGTGGCGGCCACAAAACTCAACAGAATCCACAACGGGATCGCGGCCTCGCCGGGATGCGTTGGACGGGCGGGGCTATTTTCCGGCCGGCACAGCACCGCGAAGATTACCGATTCGAGGAAAAGCAATCCAAAGCGGGGTGCGACTCCGGCAATAACCAGGCCGCGCTCGCGCATCGAGGCGAACACGATGAAGTTCAGCGGGATCATCAGCGCAGCCAGCGCGACCGCAGTGCGTCCGGGCCCGGTGTGAATCTGGCCTTCGGAAAAGAAGGCGACCGCGCGGTGCGCCAACAGGAGCGCCAGCAAGGAAAACAGAACGCGGCTGGAATTAAAACGCCAGGCCAGAAGCAATCCGGCGGCAAACACGGCAACGTAGTAGAACGCCAGCGAGGGCGCGACCTGGGCGAACACAGAGCTGCTGACGAGCGCCGCCGCCAGCGCCAATACCAAGCCGCCCGGAACCAGCCACGCCTTCCATGTTCTACCGTTCACTTCTTCAGAATACGGCAGCCGAGGCGCTCGGGCGGTTATGTTTCGGGCACAGGCGGGTGGTGTCTAAAATGGGCTGCGATCATGCGTCCCGAGCGACACCCACCACAGAGACACAGAGTCACAGAGGAATTCAAACAACGGAAGAAACCATTACCAAGAACTTGGTTTTCACAGATTTGAAGTTTTTCTCTGTGCCTCTGTGTCTCTGTGGTGAGGTTCTGCTTTGACCGCGAGCGGTGGTAGTCTTCCCTGTTCGTCTTCATTATCTTTCGCCCCATGGCTCGCACATCGCATTCCGCGCTTCGAATCGCAATCGATACCGGAGGTACGTTCACCGATTGCGTGTGGGTTGAGGGCGGCGCTCTGAAGACTCTGAAGGTATTCTCGACGCCCGACGATCCGTCGCGCGCGATTGCCGATGCTCTGACAAGAATCGGCCGGACCATTCGCAAGCCGGGCGCTGGAGCCGCCCTCACGCTCCTGCACGGCACCACGGTCGGGACCAACGCTCTGCTGCAGAGGAAAGGCGCCCGCGTCGCGCTGATTACAACCTCGGGATTCGAAGACGTCATCGAGATTGGTCGGCAGGCGCGTCCTCGGCTGTATGACTTTTTCTTTGACCGGGTTGCGCCGCTGGTTTGCCGGGAATTGCGATTCGGCGTCCAGGAGAGGACCGATGCCGAGGGCCGAATCTTGGAGCGGCCGTCGGAAGAGGAGTTAGCGCGGCTACGGGAGGCGCTGCGGGACGCCGGCCCAGATGCCATCGCCATTTCTTTACTGTTCTCGTTTGCCAACCCCGAGAACGAAGCGGCCGTAGCTGCGGCCGTGGCGCCACTCGGCAAGCCGCTGTCTGTTTCTCATCGGATTCTGCCGGAGTTCCGGGAATACGAACGCACGAGCACGGTCGTAGTGAATGCCTATCTGCAACCGCTCATGCAGAGCTATATGGAAAGACTGGCGGCGCGCGCCAGGAGTGAAGAAGAACTGGAGTCCACCGAAGAATCGGGAGGCACCCCCGCCGTGGCGCGGAAGCGAGGTAAGCCGCGGATCTTCGTCATGCAATCGAGCGGCGGGATCACGGCGCTGGAATCGGCGGCGCGCGAACCGGTGCGGACGGTGTTGTCGGGTCCGGCTGGCGGACTGGTGGGCGCGGCGGCAATGGCCGCGCGCAGCGGGTTCCGGAAGATTCTCTCCTTCGACATGGGAGGGACTTCGACCGATGTGGCGGCCGTGCAGGGTGAGGTTCGAGCCGGCGGCCAATCGGAAGTGGCCGGGCTTCCCGTGGGAGTTCCCATGCTCGAGATTCACACCGTGGGCGCGGGCGGCGGGTCTCTGGCTCGCTTCGATGCGGGCGGTGCGCTGCGTGTGGGACCGGAATCGGCGGGCGCCGATCCGGGACCGATCTGCTACGGCCGCGGAACCGAGCCCACGGTGACCGATGCCAACTTGCTGATGGGGCGTCTTCGCCCC
>JBGPFV010000325.1:0-3455 GCA_041483535.1 Terriglobia bacterium
ATGAATATACGATTACAGTAAACGACGATGCTTACGAGCCCTTCACCGAAACCATCAACATCAACCCCGACACTGCGCCGATGAACTTCGCGCAGGTCACGCTCACACCCCGCGCCAACGCCAAGAAAGATCCCCTCCCCGGCCGCGTCGAGGGCAGCAATCCTTACCTTATTGACCCTGCCGATTACAACCGGCAGTTTCCAAAGAGGACCCGGAAGGAATTCGACAAGGGTGTGGAAGCGGACCATCAGGGCAAGACCGACGACGCGATTCAGCACTACGAGAAGGCTCTGAGCTATTCGCCGAACTATTATCCGGCTCACAACAACCTGGGCTCCGCGTATCTGGGCCGGCAGAAGTTCGACGAGGCCCAAGCCCAGTTTGAAGCTGCCCTGAAAGCGAATCAGAACGACGTGGAAGCGTATTTCAACCTTGCCAACGTGCTCGTGCTCAAGCAGCATTACCAGGAAGCCCAACGCGAGATTGACGAAGGACTCAAGCGTCGTCCCGATTCCGCCTTCGGCAAATTCCTTCAGGGATCGGTCTACAATCGCACGGGCCGCCCCGATCTGGCCGAGAAGAGCCTGCAAGGCGCGGTGCAGCTTGATCCCAAAATGTTGCAAGCCTATCTGCAACTGGTAAACCTGTATCTGCAACAGAAGCGCACGCCGGAGGCAATCGGCGAACTTGAGACCTACCTCAAGGCTTTCCCCGATTCGCCGTTCTCGCCGAAGGCGCGGGACCTGCTGAAGCGGCTGCACGAGGACGCGGGAGCGTCCACCAATCCGCAGTAAGGCCTCCTTCCATTAGTGGAGGGGACGGGCGTCTCGCCCGTTCAGGCGGGCGGGGACGCCCCGGCGCTCCACCGTCACGCGGTCGCGGCGCCAGTCCAACCGCCGATGATAAACTTTTTGTACTCTATGTTCCTGACACGCTGTTGGCTGTGTGTTCTCTGCCTGGTGGCGACGGCAATGGGCCGTACGGCCGCGTCTGCGCCTGCCAAGCCTCAACCTCCTAATGTCATTTTGATCACGTTGGACACGATCCGCGCCGACCGCATGGGCTTTCTGGGTTCGAAGCGCGGCCTGACGCCCCACCTCGATGCTTTGGCGCGCCAGTCCGTGGTTTTTCCCCGCGCCTACGCCCAAGTTCCGCTGACTACGGCGTCGCACGCCACTATTCTCACAGGAACGTATCCGCAGTTTCATCAAGTCAACGATTTCGGGGTGCCGCTGGCGGAGGATCTGCCCTACGCTCCCTACATCTTTCGCGGTAACGGATACTACACAGCAGCGTTCGTCGGCTCGCTGGTCCTCGACCCGGTAGCGCGGTCAGCCCCCGGTTTTGAGCGCGGATTCGACACCTACGATGCCGGGTTCCACCGGCGGCGCATGGGGGAAGACCGCTACCAAGCCATTGAACGCCGTGGCGGCGAAGTCGTGGCGCACGCGCTGGCCTGGTTAAGCGCACACCAGAAAGGGCCGTTCTTCATCTGGGTGCATCTTTACGACGCGCACGACCCTTATGATCCTCCCGAACCGTACAAGACCCGGTACGCTGCAGCGCCCTATGACGGCGAGATTGCGTACGTCGATGCCGCGGTCGGTAAATTGCTTAGTTGGCTGCGGCTGCGCGGTCTTTTTGAGGGCGCGTTGATTGCGGTCATGGCCGATCATGGTGAGGCCTTGGGGGAACACGGCGAGATTACGCACGGGATGTTTCTCTACGACGAAACCATCCATGTACCGCTGCTGTTCAAGCTGCCGCAAGAGCGCTCCGCTGGAACACGAGTGGATACCCGCGTGGAACTGGTCGATGTGCTGCCAACCATGTTGCAGACGGCGGGAATTGCGGTTCCGAAGGAAGTGCAAGGGGAGTCGCTTCTGTCGACGTTGAAGCCGTTGACTGCTCGCGATCGTCCGGCTTACGCGGAGAGCGATTACCCGCATCGCACATTTGGATGGAGTTCGCTGCGGTCGCTGCGTACGGGAAAGTATCTCTTCATCGAAGCGCCGCGGGAAGAGCTCTATGACCAAACCACGGATCCGAAGGCGGAGCACAATTTAGCGACTGCTTCGGTCGCGGTCACCAGCACGCTGGCCAGCCAGCTGGATGCGCTCCGGGAGAAGACGAGCACGGCAAAAGAAGCGCCCAAGGTGAGCGCCGATCCCGGACTCCAGGAAAGGCTGAACGCCCTGGGATACGTGGCCACCGATAGTAGTTCGTCGAGCATGCCGGGCATCAAGGACACGGGCGCCGATCCCAAGGACAAGGTTGAGGTCGTGAATCTGTTGCATCGCGCCGAAATGGCCAAGGAAGACATGCGCTTCGAGGAAGCCGTGCCGCTGCTGGAGCAGGTGATCGCGCTGGAGCCTAACCTGCCGATCACTTACTTGCAGCTGGGCACTGCCTTGAGTTCCCTGAAGAATTACGAGAAGGCGGTGCCGATTTTGCGCAAGGCTGTCGAAATGCGTCCGGACTTGACCGTTCCGCGATACCAACTGGGATCGGCACTGTTTGAGACGGGAGACTTTGTGGGAGCAGCGGCCGAGTTTGAGACCGCCGTGGCGCGCTCTCCGAACTGGCCGGAAGCGCATCTCTCCCTCGCCACCGCCTACGCGCGCGCCGATCGCCTGCAGGACGCCATCCCGGAGTATGAGAAGGTCATCGAACTCAGGCCGAACCACTACAGCGCGCACTTGCTTCTGGGGCGAGCCCAGGCTCTTTCGGAAAATCCCGCAGCCGCATTGCCGAACCTTATGAAGGCGGCTGAGCTTCAGCCCAAAGCGCCCGAGCCCCACAGGTTTCTGGCGGATGCGTACGTCCAGTTAGGGCGGCAGGACGATGCGAAACGGGAACGCGCAGCCGCGCAGCGGCTGAGAGCGAGTGGTAATCGGTAAAGAGAGTCAGTCCGCAGGCACGAACTTGCAGAATGCTTCGTCGAGCTTGCAGGCCGCTGCGTATTCTTCATGCGCAGCTTTTGCATGGTGCAAGAGCTGATGCGCGAAGGCCAGGTTCAGGTGGGCTTCCGCCAATTTAGGATCAAGAGCAAGGGCGCGCTGAAACTCTCGGACTGCCTTTAAAGTCCGATTCGTCCGGTTGTAACAGATGCCGAGGAAGTTGTGCAGCCGCGCATCTTCCAATCCAAGCTCAATTGCTTTCTCCAGATGCGGTGCCGCGGCGGCAAAGTTCTTCTGCTCGAACAGAAGCATCCCCAACTCCCGCTGGCCGGGTGGAAAGTTGGGCTGGATCGCAATCGCTTTCTGGTACGAGGCGAGCGCGGCGGGTGGGTCGCTTGCAGCCTGCAACAAGCCCGTTTCATACCAGGCCCGGTAGTTTTGAGGGTTGCTCTGCAAGGCTTTGCTGAGCCAGTTTCTTGCGTCGTCCACGCGACCCACCTTCGCCAGGGCACGCGCCAAGCCGGTCATGGCGTTGTCGAAGTTCGGATTCAATGC
>JBGPFV010000326.1:0-3415 GCA_041483535.1 Terriglobia bacterium
AGGTTCTTCGAGCAAACGGCGGCCATCACTCCGTCCGATCGCGCCGAGGTGGTCAAGAGCATCGTGTCCGTTGCCGGCAAACACGAGCTGACGACGGCAGGCATCTACTCGAGCTCGGAATCCCGCGAAGGAATCTTTAATTCGCGCGGCTTGGTGCATTGGCATCGGCAGACGCTGGCGGAGATTTCCATCACCATGCTGGCCGAGGATTCTTCCGGCTGGCAGAAATTGAATTCGCCCAATGTGAGTACGCTCGATCCGGCTCGGCTGGCGGAGACGGCGGCGCGGAAGGCGATTGAATCGGCCCATCCGCGAGAGATTGCGCCGGGGAAGTACACGGTCATTCTTGAACCGGCTGCTGTGCTCGACATTGTTGGCTTCATGTTCTGGGATTACAGCGGCGTCGCGATTCTGGACCAGCGCTCGTTTCTAAACGACCGGATCGGTACGCAACTGTTCGGCGAGAACATTAACATCTGCGATGACGCGGCGCATCCGCTGCAGGCAGGCGCGCCGTTCGATGGCGAGGGCGTGCGGCGCCAGCGCGTGCAACTGGTCGAGAACGGAGTGGTCAAGCGCGTGGTGTATGCGCGCGCCACGGCGCGGAAGATGAAGAATTCGGAGTATGCGGCGAAGGTTGGCCCCATCGCGCCCACCGGGCACGGATTTCCGCTGCCGAACGAGGTGGGCGAGATGCCGATGAACATTGTTTTCGATGCGGCAGAAAGAACGCAAAGCGTTGAACAAATGATCGGCTCGACCGAGCGCGGCGTGCTGGTCACGCGTCTGTGGTACATCCGCGAGGTCGATCCGTACGAGAAGATCGTGACTGGCATGACGCGAGACGGGACTTTCCTGGTAGAGAACGGCAAGATCCAGTGCGGTCTGCGCAATTTCCGCTTTAACCAAAGCCTGATCTCGATGCTGAAGAATGTCGAGGCGATGAGCGCCCCGGTGCGTGCCGCCGGGGAGGAATCGTTCGACATGGTGGTGCCGGCGATGAAAGTGAAAGAGTTTAACTTCACGGAAGCGACAAAGTTCTGAGGCATACGGTGTGTAGAGACGGGGCTTGCCCCGTCTTGGTGGGGCGACGAGGGAGACGCGGCAAGCCGCGTCTCTACAGTGTGTTCCCATCTAAGAGATCGCCTCCCGGTGCTGAGTTTTCGGCACCACGTAATTCTGCGCTACGCCCCTAAGTCCCTGTACCACCGGCACTTCGCCGCAATTGTTCCATGACCTCCGTAACTTTGCATTGCAGATGCTGGGGTGTAATCTCGGCCTGAAATGTGCACATTCTCAATCGGAGAGGTGCACGGCAGGAACCGGAAGGAAGGTCGTCGCAAACGTGTCTGAAACCGCCAAGGGAACGGTTGCTGAAGGCAGCAAGAATCGCCGGGGTTATACGGACGTGCAAGGCGCGCCGCGCTTTCCCATCAAACTGCCGGTGGCATTGAAGTCGGCAGACACCGGGTCTGGAGTTTGGGGAAAGTCGATCGAGACCGAGAACATTTCCGCCAACGGCGTTCTGTTTCGCATGGATGCCGATGTGCCGGTAGGTTCGGCTGTGGATTTTACGATTTCTCTTCCCGCCGATGTCGTGGGCGCGAAAGCGGACGTGCAGGTGGATTGCCGCGGACGAGTGGTGCGCAGTTTTGAAGATGGGGACCGGCGCGGAGTCGGCGTGGTCATTGATGAGTACCGTTTCGAGCGCAAGTAAGTTTGGGTAGAGACGCGGCATGGTGCGTGTCCGGGTCGGCGGTGCGGCGAGCGCGACAGGTTGTGCGCGACAGGTAGTAGGCGAAAAGAGGAGTAATGGGTAGCACTTCGGTTAGCATCGAGCCCGGCGACGGTTGTCAGCCTGACGCCGGCAAAGGCACGATCCGTGTGATTGTGGCCGATACCCAGGCCATTTTCCGCGCCGGCTTGCGCAAGGTGTTTGCCCTGGAGGATGACATCCGTGTCGTCGGGCAGGCTGAAAGTCTCGATCAGACGGTTACCGCCATTCAAAAATTTTCCGCCGACGTGGTGATCTTCGAAGCGGCCCTGGCCCCGAATCCACTGGACGCGGTTTCCGATCTTCTACGGCAAAATGCGAACTGCCACTTGGTGGTGGTGCTGCAGGAGCCGGACCAGGAGATGACGCTAGACTTGTTCCGGCGCGGCGCGCATGGCATCGTCTCGCGCGAAGTTGAACCGGAAATGCTGGTGGAATGCCTGCGCAAAGTCGCCCAGGGCGAGCCCTGGCTCGATAGCCGCGCGGTGGCCTGGGTGATGCAAGCCTATCGCAGCCAAGGCCTGCGCCCGGTAGGGTCGCGTCCCAAAGTGTCGCTCACCCCCAAGGAGTCGCTCATCGTCTCCTGTGTTACCCAGGGGATGAAGAACAAAGAGATTGCCCTGCGAGTGGGCACCACCGAACAGGTGGTCAAGAATTATCTGCGCAAAGTTTACGACAAGCTGGGAGTCGCCGACCGTCTGGAACTCGCGCTCTACTGTTTGAATCACCGCGTGGTGGAGGGCGTCGGCCAGGGAAAGCCGGTGCAGCCCGCCCCACCTCAGTCGGCCCAACCTCAGCCCGCTCCACCTCAGCCCGCTCCAGCAACGAACCGCTCGGTTCCGGCGGCGGCAGAAAAGCCGAATGCCGCAGCCGCTGCTTCCGGATCCAACTCCTGATTGTTCTCTTCGAGTACAATTCTTTCTTTAGTTCTCCGTTCTCAGTTTTCAGTCAGAACCGTTGTGTTTTTCACGGAGAACTGAGAACGGGGAACTGAGAACTATCCTCAAGCGAGAGGCAACCATGAAAGGCGACGCAAAAGTCATTGCCATTCTGAACGAAGTGCTCAAAGCCGAGCTTACCGCCATCAACCAGTATTTCCTGCACGGCGAGATGTGTGAGAACTGGGGCTATGAACGGATGGCAAAGCAGATCCGCAAGGAATCCATCGAAGAAATGCACCATGCGGAAATACTGATGGAACGCATCCTGCTGCTCGATGGCTCTCCCAACATGACCGACTATTTCAAGATCAATATTGGTCAGACCCTGAAGCAGCAACTGGAGAACGATCTGCAGCTGGAATATACGGCCGTGAAGCGCCTGAATGAGGGAATCAAGGCCAGCGTGGCGGTCGGCGACAACGGTTCGCGCGAGCTGATGGAGAAGATTCTGCTTGACGAAGAACACCACATCGATTGGCTGGAAGGGCAACTCCACGCGATCAAAGAAATGACCTATGAGAACTACCTGGCGCAGCAGTTGCACAAGGCCGAAGAGAGCTGACCGGCCCAATCAGTTTCCGTCCGAACGCAGCGAGGATCTCCAGATCGTGCCGGCCAGGTTCCAGCCGGTGCGGGGCGCTGTTAGAATCATTACAATCCCTTCGCGTGCCCTTCGCATGGCGACGGAGAGATGGCCGAG
>JBGPFV010000327.1:0-3388 GCA_041483535.1 Terriglobia bacterium
AGCGACATTCAGGAAGAACTGGTCCGGCTGAATGCGCACGTGAAGCATTTTCGCGGTTTGCTCGACCAGGGTGGCGAAGTGGGCAAGAAGATGGACTTCCTGCTGCAGGAGATGAACCGCGAGGCGAATACGTTGCTTTCAAAAACCTCGGGCCTGGCGGGCGAGGCCTTGAAAATTACCGAGATGGGCTTGCTGATGAAGTCGGAGATCGAGAAATCGCGGGAGCAGGTACAGAATCTGGAATGAGCATCGTCTACATTGTTTCGGCGCCCTCGGGCTCGGGGAAATCCACGCTGGTGAACGAGCTGTTTAAGACGGTTCCTCATCTGGACTTCTCGATCTCGTACACGACGCGGCCTCCGCGCGGCAGCGAAAAGAATGGGAAGGAATATTTCTTCGTCTCCCGGAAGGAATTTGAAGCCATGATTGTGGCCGATGAGTTTCTGGAGCACGCGGAAGTTTTCGGAAACGAGAAAGTGCGCGGCGAGTATTACGGCACGGCGCGGCGGTTTTTGAGCGAGGCGGAGGCGCGCGGCAACGACCTCGTGCTGGACATCGATGTGCAGGGGGCGAGCCAGGTCAAGGAGAAGATGCCGGAGGCGGTGAGCATCTTTATTCTTCCGCCGGACCGGGAGAATCTGGAATGGCGGTTGCGGAACCGGGGGGAGGATTCGGAGGAAGTAATTCGTCGCCGGATGGACACGGCCCGACGAGAGATTGAGAATTACTCGAAATACGACTATATATTAGTAAATAGGGTGGTTGAGCAATCGGCCGACCAACTAAAGGACATAGTGCTGGCGGTGCGGTTGCAGAGAAGCGGCGCGGAACTTTCCGAAGAAGAAAAGCGGCTGGTGAAGATCGCGCAAGCCTGCCGATTGGAACAGGCCCGCGAGCAGGTGCAGCCAATTTTGGATTCTTTCCGCAGGCCGTAAAGGGAAGATAAAGTTTCGGGGGAGAGAAGTATGAAGCTGATCGAAGGGTTCGATAGCAACTATCGCTACATTCTGGTGGCGGCGCGGCGGGCACGGCAACTGCAGGGCGGCGCACCTCCGGTGATCGATACCGGATCGCGCAAACCCTGCCGCATCGCGCAGGATGAAATCAAGGCCGGCAAGGTGAAATGGCTGATTCCAGAGGCTCCGAAATTGCCGGTAGTCGCCGCCACTGAAACTCTAAATAAAGTGTTTGCGGAAGACGCGTAGACAGCGCTCCGAGTTTCGTGTAGAGACGGGGCTCGCCCCGTCTCCGCTACGGGAGACGCGGCAAGCCGCGTCTCTACGGGGCTTTCGATTTCAACCAACGCGGGGTTGAATCTCGCGTCCGGTTGCGGCATCAATTCTGTAGACGGGGCCGGATCGTGAAGAGGTGGCCGCCTCCTTCCTCTTATGAAAATTGCGCTGGGTGTGTCCGGTGGGATTGCAGCTTATAAGGCGGCGGAAATCGTGCGCCTTTTGCAGGACCGCGGCATTCGCGTGCAAGTCGTGATGACCGCCGCGGCGCAGGAATTCGTTCGGCCGCTAACGTTTGCCGCCCTCTCCGGAGAAAGAGTCATCACCGGCATGTTCGGCTCCGGCTCCGGAGACGAGCAGGCCAATGTTGAGTCGGCGATCGAGCACATTGCGATGGCGCAGGCGATCGATGCGCTGCTGGTGGCTCCGGCAACGGCCGATGTGCTGGCGAAATTTGCGCAGGGAATTGCGAACGACTTTCTGAGCACTCTGTATCTCGCGACCACCGCCCCGGTCGTGGTGGCTCCGGCGATGAACGTGAACATGTGGAATCACGTGGCCACGCAGGCGAATCTGGAAATCCTGCGTGAGCGCGGCGTTCGCATTGTGGAGCCGGGCCAAGGCTATTTGGCGTGCGGAATGACCGGCGCGGGACGGCTCGCCGAGAACGAAACGATTGTGGCGGCGGTGATGGAAGCGCTCGGCGCCGCGCAGGATCTGGCGGGCGAAACGGTGCTGGTGACGGCGGGGCCGACGCGGGAGAAGATCGATCCGGTGCGGTATTTGACGAACCGGTCGAGCGGGCGCATGGGATACGCCATTGTGGAAGCCGCGCTGCGCCGCGGAGCGCGCGTGCTGTTAGTGAGCGGGCCGGTTGCGGTGACCGCCCCGGATGCGGCGGAAGTGACCCGTGTGGAGACGGCGGAAGAGATGCTGGCGGCGGTTTTGAAATTCCTGCCCGAAGCCACGGTAGTGATCAAGACGGCTGCGGTGGCCGACTTCCGGCCGAAGCGGGCGGCGGGGCAGAAGATCAAGCGCAAGGGCGCGATGACGCTGGAACTGGAACCGACCGCGGATATCCTGACCGAAGTGGCGCGTCGCAAGACTTCTCAGGTCATTGTGGGATTTGCGGCGGAGACGGAGAACGTGCTGGAAAACGCGCGCCGGAAGCTGGCGTCGAAGTCGCTCGACGCAATCGTCGTCAATGATGTTTCGCGCCAGGGCATTGGGTTTGATTCCGACCGCAACGCGGTCACGATCATCTCTCAGAGCGAAGTGGTCGAGGTTCCCGAGACCTCGAAATGGGAAGTGGCGCAGCGCGTGCTGGACCAAGTCGTGAAGCTGCGGAAACACCATGGCACGGTTGTCCGATAGGAGAATTCCGTGAGCATCTATTTGTGGGGGGCCTTAGCCCTCGTGTTGTCCACTCTGGTTGCTTCCCAGCAATCGCCCGTTCCGGTAGAAGACGAGCCGCACCATCAGTTGGTTCTGAAAAATGATTCCGTCATGGTCCTGCGGGTGAAGCTTCTGCCGGGCGAAAGTACGTTGTTCCATACGCACGTGCATGACCGCGTGGCGGTCGATTTGTCCGACACGACGATCACCCTGCAAAAGCTTGGCCAGCCTGAAGGCGCACCAGAGCTGACGAAACCTGGCAATGTAGCGGCGTCGGAGTCGAATGGACCGTTTACCCACCGGGTGCATAACGCGGGCAACGCCGTCTTTGAAGTGCTGGATGTGGAACTGCTTCATCGGCCGACGAAGGCTGCGGGACCGGCCGCGGGGAAGGTGGAAGCGGAGAATCCTAGCGCGCGGGTTTACAAGTGGACACTGGCGCCGGGAGCTACATCGGCGATGCATACCCACGAGCGTCCGTACCTGATTATTTCGGCTACACCGATGGTGCTGAAGATGACCGATCCCGAAGGGAAGTCATTTACGCACGAAGTGAAGGCGGGAGACGTTCACTGGGTCGATGCCAAAGTGACGCACTCGCTGGCCAACGAAGGGACGACGGCGGGTCAGATTGTGGAGATCGAGTTGAAGTAGGCGTCTGCGAGCAAATCCGCGCGTCCCGAGTTTCGCGGACAAGTTTCGCAGACAAGAGTGTCCGTGCCACACGGTTTGTTATTCTTATCTGCCATGCCCCGCACCCT
>JBGPFV010000328.1:0-3386 GCA_041483535.1 Terriglobia bacterium
CGATTTTGGCGGCTTCGACTTTTCCGATCTGTTTGAAGGCGCGCGCGCTGGCGGCCGGAAGGGGTCAAGCGGAGCGAGCGGCGGGTTCCGCGATATCTTCTCCAGCATTTTCAGTGGCGGCGGACGCGGCGAGTCGGCCGAGGTGGGCCCGGAGCCGGGCAGCGATCTTGAGTACCAGGTCAACGTCCCCTTCTGGACCGCGATCCGTGGCGGGGTGATGAAGCTGAATATCGCCCGGCGCGATGTTTGCGGAAACTGCCACGGCAATGGCTTCATCGAAGCGCCGGGGCAATGTCCGCAGTGTCATGGCAAGGGAACGATCGAGCAGACCGGGGGACGCATGAAGTTTAACGTCACCTGCCCCCGATGCCATGGGACGGGCAAGAACATTTCGACCTGCCCGGTGTGCCATGGCGAAGGCAGCGTCGAGCGCACCGATCCGCTGGAGATCCGCATTAAGGCCGGAACCCGCGACGGGCAGCGCATTCGCATCGCGGGCAAGGGCAATGCCGGGCTGCGGGGAGGCGGGGTCGGCGATCTCTATGTCATCATCCGCATCGGCGAACACGCGCTCTTCCAGCGCGAAGGCGACGACATCCACATCACCGTGCCGGTAACCGCGGTAGAAGCGGCGCTGGGATCGAAGATTGAAGTGCCCACCATCGATGGCCGCAGCATGTTGAAGATTCCTCCCGGCACACAGTCCGGTCAAAAGCTGAGGCTCCGCGAAAAAGGCGTGCCTTCGGCTACCAAAGACGGCGTGCGTGGAGACGAAATCGTCGAGGTAAGAATCACCGTCCCCATGCCGCGCGACGAAAAAACCAAAGAACTGCTGCGCGAGTTGGCCAAGCTGAATCCCGAAGACCCGCGGGAAGAGCTTTGGAGCAAAGTCTAAAGTCAAAATCCTTACCACAGGGGGCACAGAGAAACACAGGGGAAAGCAGGAAGTCAGGGTTCCCCTGTGTGCCTCTGTGCTCCCTGTGGTAGAGAACTACTTGTCCCAACCCTTCCCATCCACCATGCGCCTAATTCCGTCCTTTAAGCGGGCAACGTGAAAATTGATGAGCAGCCCGACGTTTTTCCCGCTGAGGCGCAAGTACGAAAGCAGTTGGGCCTCATGCACGGGATGGATTGCCTCCACGCACTTGATCTCAACAATCACCAGGTTTTCGACCAGCAGGTCGATTCGATAGCCGAGGTCGAGTTTTTCGCCCTCGTAAACTACTGGCAAACCCACTTGTGTTTCCACCAGCAAACCGCGTTTACGCAGTTCTTGAGCTAGACAGACTTGGTAGGCGCTCTCCAGCAAACCGGGCCCGAGCAACGAATGGACTCTCATCGCGGCATTGACGACCACGCCGGACACCTGGTTGACGCGGGGCGTTGGAACGATTGCGGGGCTGGCCATTGGCGTCTCCTGAATTCATCAATACCAGTCTGCTTCGGCTCTGTCTGTGATCGGCGCTGGTCTCGTTGGTGATGAAAGAGTCAAAATCCTTACCACAGGGAACACAGAGGAGCACAGGGGAAATCATCAAGTCATGGGTTTCCCCTGTGCTCCTCTGTGCCCCCTGTGGTGAAGAACTTTCTCGGCGGTAACCAAGCTCTCGACGCCGTTACCTCCGTACCTGTCCTCCTTGACAAAAATTTTCACTATTTCTCAAAAATATTCTTGCATCTGTGGAAATTTGCCGTAATCTCACACTTGCGAACTAACTTCGCCGACAATGCCCGGGAATCGCTAGCCACCCTGGGAGCCGCGTGACGAAAGTCAAGGGAGACGCGGTGGTGAGAGTGAGTCGCCTGAGGAGGAAGCCATAGAAATTGGCAACAGCCACCGCACCCGCTAACCTTTCGCAGCCTGGCTTGATTCCTGCTGTCGCTCCCCCGTTCAAGAAGACGAAGAAGTCCATCCGCCTCACCCTGTGGCCCCTGGTCGCCGCGACCTTCTTTATGGTCTCGGGCGGAACCTATGGCACCGAAGACATCGTGCACGGCGCAGGCTATGGCAAAGCGATTCTCATCCTGCTGCTGACCCCGCTGCTCTGGAGCCTCCCCACCGCGTTCATGATTGGCGAGCTTTCCAGCGCGCTGCCCTTTGAAGGCGGCTACTACGCCTGGGTGCGCCGCGCCATGGGAAATTTCTGGGGATTTCAGGAAGCCTGGCTGTCGCTGGTAGCGTCCATTTTCGATATGGCGATTTATCCCACGCTGTTCGTCGCCTACCTCACCCGCATGTTCCCCTGGTTTCAGGAGAACCACCGCGGCGTGGCGGTCGCGCTGGGCGTGGTGATTGTGTGCGCCGTCCTTAATATTATGGGCGTGAAGGTCGTCTCGACGACTTCGCTTTGGCTGTTCTTCGCCTTGTCCGCGCCGTTCGCGGCCATCTTTGTGCTCGCGCCCTTCAAGATTCACGCGCTGGCAAGCGCAGTGACAAAACCGACCACCTCGAACGTCGATATTCTCGGCGGCCTGCTCATCTGCATGTGGAACTACATGGGATGGGACAACGCCTCCACCATCGCCACTGAAGTGGAGCGTCCGCAGCGCACTTATCCCCGCGCCATGCTGGTCGCGGTGCTTATTGTGTGCGTTACCTACGTTCTTCCCTTTGCCGCCATGTGGATCACCGGCCTTCCGGCCAGCGCCTGGGAAACCGGCGCCTGGGCCGACGTTGCCCAGTTGATGGGCGGGCCGGTGCTGCGGATCGCGCTGGTGGCGGGCGGCATGATGAGCGGCTTCGGCATGTTCAATGCGCTGGTCATGAGCTACTCGCGGCTGCCGCTGGCCATGGCGCAGGACGGCATGTTGCCGAAAGTCTTTGGCAAGCTGCATAAGAAATCGCGCGCGCCCTGGGTCGCGATCCTGGCGCTGGCGGTGGGCTGGGGCTTGGCTTTGAACCTCGGCTTCGAGCGGCTCGTCACGCTCGACATCATGATTTATGGCGCGAGTCTTTCGCTCGAGTTTGTGGCCCTGATCTGCCTGCGCATTCGCGAGCCGGAATTGAAGCGCCCGTTCCGCGTGCCCGGCGGCATGTTTGGAGCGATTGCGGTTGGCATTCCTCCAATCTTGCTGCTGGGATTTGCCATCATCCGCAGCGAACACGAAGTGGTGCTCGGCATGAGTTCGCTCGTATTCGGCTTGCTCGTGATCGGCGCCGGCGTAGTTACCTACTTGATCAACCACGCCCTGAGGCCAGCCGGGTGGGCAGGCGCTCAACCAAAGCCTGAACTGGCAAGCTAGGGTAAGCATTCGACCACCTTCCCACTTTTCTTTCTCACCCGAAAATAACTTCGCCGTGTCCTTGCAACGGCGCTGTTATACATTAGTGAACAGCGGCCATGACCAAGCGTAAATCCAAGGGCGCGTACATGATCTCGGCGGTC
>JBGPFV010000329.1:0-3375 GCA_041483535.1 Terriglobia bacterium
GGCGTTCCGGACCGCTTCCGGCAAGACATGCGGCTGTGGGCGCTGGGGAAAGACGGGCAGCGCCGCGAAGTAACGGTCGAAGATGTCTGGCCGCATAAGAGTTTTCTGGTGTTGAAGTTTCAGGGCATCGAGACGATCTCCGATGCCGAGCCGCTGGTGGGCGCCGAGCTTCAGCTTCCGCGCAGCGAACGCGCCGAGTTGGAGCCGGGCTGGACGTACCTGAGCGACTTGATCGGTTGCACCGTGTTCGACGGGCAGCGCGAGATTGGCGAGATTGAGGACGTGCAGTTTGGCGCCGGGGAAGCGCCGCTGCTGGTGGTTCGAAGCAAAGAGGAACAGGAAGCGAAGCTGCCCTACGAGATTCCCTTCGCCGAGGCGTATCTGGAGAGGTTGGATCTGGAGCGGAAGCAGGTCCGGATGAAGTTGCCGGAAGGCTTGCTGGACGTGAATGCTCCGCTGGCGAGAGACGAGAAGGAAAGAAGGCGTTAGTCGTTTGCTGTTCGTCGTTCGCAAGGCACGGGTTAATCCTTGGATGCTTTGCGCGGCGAACTCTGCGTCTCGGCGGTAAAAAAGGTTTAATCCGCAAATGAAGGTCGACATTCTCACGATCTTTCCCGACTTCTTTCGCGGACCACTGGATTACGGAATTGTGCGCCGGGCGCGGGAAACGGGCCTGGTGGAAATCAACATCCACGATCTGCGGGCTTTCACGAAAGACAAGCACCGCACCGTGGATGACCGCCCGTTTGGCGGCGGCGAGGGCATGGTCCTGAAGCCGGAACCGATCTTTGAATGTTTGGAGTCGTTCGGCGACGTGGCGTCGCGTGAAGCGCGCTTAGGCCCGGGCGCGAGGCAGTCGGTGATTCTGCTTTCGGCGCAGGGATGCAGGCTCGATCAGACGCTGGCGGCGGAACTTTCCGCGCTGGATCGGATTGTCCTCATCTGCGGGCGCTACGAAGGCGTGGACGAGCGCATCGGCGAGCACCTGGCGGATCGCGAAGTCTCGATCGGCGACTATGTGCTGAGCGGCGGCGAGCTGGGCGCGGCGGTGATTGTGGACACGGTCACGCGGCTGATTCCGGGCGCGGTGGGCAACCAGAATTCGACGCGGCAGGAGTCGTTCACCGAGCACGCCGAGCTGACCGGCGATGGTCCGAGTTCGACTTGCGTTTCCGGCGGATTGCTCGATTATCCGCATTACACGCGGCCCGCGGATTTTCGCGGCATGACGGTGCCGGAAGTGCTGGTGAACGGCAACCACGACCAGATTCGCAACTGGCGCCGCAAAACGGCTTTGGCAAAAACGCTGCGCAACCGTCCCGATTTGTTGGAGCGGGTCGCGCTGACGGCGGAAGACCAGGAATTACTGGCCCAGATCAGGCTGGCTCAGACGCTGAGGGAGACGGGGCAAGCCCCGTCTCTACAAAAGATCGATTTACAGAAGATCGATTTACAGAAGAGCAACGGAAAGAGTTAGGAAGGAAACGTTTATGCGCAATCCGATTATCGAAAAACTGCTGGCGAAATCGCGCCGCACCGACATTCCGAAATTTGGCCCCGGCGATACCATCAAGGTGCAGGTCAAGATCCGCGAAGGCGAAAAAGAGCGTCTGCAGGCGTTTGAAGGCGTGGTCATTGCCCGGAAGCGAGGCGCCCAGCCCAGCTTCACCGTCCGCAAGATCAGTTTCGGCCAGGGCGTGGAGCGTATTTTCCCGATCGACTGCAAGGTCATCGACAAGATTGACGTCCTGCGCTCGGCGAAAGTTCGCCGCGCCAAGCTGTACTACCTGCGCGGGCTTAAGGGCAAGGCTGCGCGACTGAAAGAAGTCGAACAACAGTAAACGCGGGCGTATTTTTCGGTTGTCATCCTGAGCGAAGCGAAGGACCTGCTTTCTCGTGCGCCCAGAAAGAAGCAGGTCCTTCGCTTCGCTCAGGATGACAATTAATTTCAGGATGACAATTAAGGATTGTGCGTTGCAGCCGGGCAAAGCTGGACGCTAACCGTCTGCTCTTGCTTCCCACCTCTTCTTCGGCGAAGATGCTGATCAGCCGCCGTGCCCAAGTCGTCCAAATCAAAGATTTCGAACACAGACGGGGTGTCTCCCTCCGCCGCCAAGTTGCGCTTGCTGAAAAAACTGCGCTGCACTCTGAACTTTGAGAAGCGTGCCTGGGCCGCGGGTGCGGAGCACGTTGCCGGAGTCGATGAAGTGGGCCGCGGATCGCTGTTCGGCCCGGTTGTAGCCGCCGCCGTTATCCTCTACCAGAACGATGACCCGCGGCACCGCATTCGCGGGCTGCGCGATTCGAAACTGCTCCCCGCCGAGCGCCGCGAAGAACTCGCGCTCCTGATTCGTCAACATTCCATTGCCTGGGCCATCGCCGCCGTAGACTCCGCCCGCATCGATCAAATCAATATCTATCAAGCTTCGCGGCTCGCCATGCTGCATGCCGTCGAGCAACTGGCGCCGGCGGCAACTTATCTTTTGGTCGATGCCGTCCGGCTCGATTGCGAACTTCCGCAACAAGCGATCATTCACGGCGACGCGCTCTCGGTCTCGATCGCCGCCGCCTCCATCCTCGCGAAGGTGGAACGGGACCGCATGATCTCCGCCTGGGACCCGGTCTTTCCCATGTACGGGCTGGCATCGAACAAGGGATACTGCACTCCGCACCATCTCGCGGCCTTGCGGGAGCACGGCCCCTCGCCGCTGCATCGGCAGTCGTTTTCGCCGGTGTGGAGCGCGCCGATTCCGCAGGAAGTCTTGGGTTTTATGCTGGACCCCACTCCCGATGTAGCTCCCAGTGACGAAGAGCCAGTGGCAGCGATCGCGGCGAGCTAGTACCGCATCTGCGTGATCAGTCGTACGATGGAGCGACGGGCGTCTCGCCCGGCTCTCCACCGGCAATCTCAAAGGAAAAGCTCAGGCGGCCCTGGCGGGAGCGTCCATTTCCCTGGTCCGCTGCCAGGTGTAAACGATGCGGTGGATTACCGTGATCGTCGAAAGCACGCCGATCACCCACAGCGCCGGGGCCATGACGTTGAACAGGGCGCCGATGATCAGCAGCACCAGCCGCTCGGGGCGCTCCATGAAGCCGACGCGGCACAGGCCGATGAGCGACTCGGCGCGGGCACGGGCATAACTCACCATGATGGCGCTGATCATGGCCAGCGCGGCCAGCACGACGTAGAAGAATCGGTTGCCCCGCGCGTAGAAAACCAGCAAGCCAAAGAATAGCGACGCATCGCTGTAGCGGTCGACGACGGAATCGAAAAAACCTCCGAAGCGGGTCACTTGGTTCGAAAGGCGGGCGACGCGGCCATCCACCAGGTCGAAGAATCCCGATCCGATGATGACCAGGCCGGCATAGAAAAAC
>JBGPFV010000330.1:0-3359 GCA_041483535.1 Terriglobia bacterium
CTCGTTCGGCAGATGCGCGGACGCAAGCACATCCGCTCCGCGCGCGGACACCACTACCATCTGGAAGAAATTTTCGACGACCTCAACCGGCGCTTCTTCCACGGACTCATGGGACGTCCGCAACTTACCTGGAGCCAGAACCACGCGCGCAGCAGTCTTGGCCACTACGACCCGGCGCACAACGCCATCGTCATCAGCCGCGTCTTCGACCATCCGCGCGTGCCGCGCTGCGCCGTCGAATACATTGTTTTTCACGAGATGCTGCATTTGAAGCATCCGGTCAAGCTGCGCGGCAACCGAAGATGCGTGCACTCGCGGGAATTTCACGCCGAAGAAAAATTGTTTCCGGAGTTGGAGCAGGCGCGCAAGTTTCTGCGCCTGGTTTAGTGGAGCGACGGCCACCTCCTCCGTCCGCCGGGCGGGCCGCCCGGCTCTCCAGGAGCGCGTTCGCGAAGATCCCTAAACACCGTTCCCTGCCCGCATTTCCCCGTGTGATGCAAATCACGTCCATTGGTGATGCATTGCGTTGACTGGGTCCCGCTTCGACCCGTATCCTATTGATATTGAAATTGAAATTCATTTTCATCTAGAAAGCGACACCTTTTCCCATGCTCCAGGCCTTCATCATCACGCTCCGAGAGGGCGTCGAAGCGGCGCTCATCGTCGGCATCACGTTGGCCTATCTGGCCAAGATCGGGCGCAACGATCTGCGCAAATCGGTTTATGCCGCCCTGGCGGCAGCCTTTGCCGGATCGATCGGCGTGGCCGTGGTGCTCTCCCGCTTCAAGTTGAATGAGGACATCTTCGAGGGCTGGGTGATGCTGGTGGCCGCGGTTTTCGTGGTCACCATGATCGTCTTCATGATGAAGACCGGCCGCAAGCTCAAAGGCCAGATCGAAAGCAAGGTGGGGTTGTTCGCACGTGGCGACGCTTGGATCGGCCTTTTCCTGTTCGTCTTTCTCATGGTCATGCGCGAGGGGGTCGAGACAGTTCTGATCCTCTCCGCCGTCACGCTTAATTCCAGCGAGCTGATGAGCTTCATCGGCACCCTCATGGGCGTGGTGGTCGCGATCCTGTTCGGGGTGATGTTCGTCAAGGGCAGCGTCAAGATCAACCTGCAGAAATTCTTCAAGGTCACGACTGCGATTCTTTTCCTGGTGGCGGGACAACTGGTGATCTCCGGGCTGCACGAGCTTTCCGAGAACGGAGTGCTTCCCTCTTCCCGGCAGGAGATGGCGCTGATCGGCCCCATCGTGCGCAACGACTTTTTCTTTTTTGTCACCATCTTCGTACTGGCCGCGCTGATGGTGCTGTTTGAAATGAAGAGCCGCCAGCCGGTCGAGTTGCCGGCGCCCGGCGCGGCCCGGCGCAAAGCGCTTTGGACGGCGCGCCGCGAGCGTATGTGGATGGCGTCGATTTACGTGTTTTCGTTCGTGTTCATCGTGATGATCACCGCCAGCTTCATCTATGAGAAGAGCGCCAGCGCACTTTCGCCGGCCACGGAAGTCACGTTCGTCGACGGCAAAGTTTCGATTCCGCTAAAGCAGGTTTACGACGGCGAACTGCATCGCTTCGAGGCTAAAGAAGGCGGCGTGGAAGTCCGTTTCTGGCTCTACCAGAAGCCGGACGGAAAAGTTGCCACGCTTTTCGACGCCTGCGAAATTTGCGGCCCGGTCGGCTTTTATAAGGGAGCGCAGGGGGTGATCTGCAAGAACTGCGCCGCTCCGATCAACGCTCAGTCGCTCGGCATGCCCGGCGGCTGCAACCCGATCCCGCTGAAGGCGCAGGTCACCGACGACGCGGTCATCGTCTCCGAGGCCGACGTGGCGGCGGGCAGGCACTACTTCGAGCAAAAATAATGTTTCCCCGCCTCGTCTACGAATCGTTTCGCCGGCAAGCGCGCCGCAAGCTGCTGGCGGGCGTCGCGATCACGCTCGGCGTAGCGGTCGCGACCGCCATGATTGCCGTAGCCACCGACATCGGCGACAAGATCAACCGCGAGTTGCGCAGCTACGGCGCGAACCTGGTGGTCACTCCACAGGAAGACACGCTCGACGTGGAAGTGGGCGGCGTTAACCTGAAGCCTCCTAGCGACGGCGCGTTTCTGAGCGAAGCGGATCTTCCGAAAATTCGCGGGACATTCTGGCACCACAACATCGTCGGCTTCTCGCCCATGCTGCCGGTCACGGTGAGACTTGGTAATGGCGGTACGAAGGATGTCACGAAAGATGTGACGCTGGTCGGGACCTACTTCAACAAGGCGCTCACCTTCGGCAAGGAAGACTTCAGCACTGGCGTGCGGATCACGCATCCCTGGTGGAAGGTTTCGTGTGGGGACGGTAAAGAGTCTCCAAACTGCGTTTGGCCGGCGGACGACTCGCAGAATGTGCTGCTGGGCGAACGCTTGGCAACGAAGCTCAATAAGAAACCAGGCGGCACACTCGAGGTCTCCGGACGCCAACTGACCATCTCCGGCATCCTCTCGACTGGCGCCGCCGAAGACGACCAAATCGTCGCGCCGCTGGCGCTGGCGCAGCAAATTCTCGGCAAACCCGGCGCCGTGCGCCGCGTCTATGTCAGCGCCCTGACCAAACCCCAGGATGCGCTCGCCATCCGCGATCCGAAGACGATGACTCCCGAGGTCTACGACCGCTGGTACTGCTCGCCCTACGTGCAGTCGATTGCCTACCAGTTACAGGAAGTCATCCCGCATTCGCACGCGGAGCAGATCCGCCAGGTTGCGCAAAACGAAGGCACGGTGCTTTCGCGCATCAAGGGACTGATGCTGCTGGTCACGCTCGCCGCGCTTTTCGCTTCCGCGCTTGCCGTTTCCGCCGCCATGGCTACGGCCATCTATGAACGCCGGGTTGAAGTCGGACTGATGAAGGCGCTGGGCGCGGGCGACCTGGCAGTCTCCGCGATCTTCTTTGCGGAGGCGCTGCTGCTTGCGCTGGCCGGCGGCATCGCCGGATTTTCCGCCGGAGCGCTGCTGGCGCGGCAGATCGGCCGGTCGATTTTCAACTCGCAGATCTCGATTGAGCCCGTGCTGTTCCCGATCATCCTCGCCATCGCCGTCTTCGTGACCTTCGCTGGAAGCGCTGCCGCCATTCGCCGCGCCGTAAAGTTCGATCCGGTGTTCGCCCTGCGAGGTGAAGGATGAACGCCCTTCCTGGCACGCTCCACAGTCCGAAGCAGGTCGCCGATCGCCGGGCTCAGGCGCCGCACATTTCCATGTTTGCTCGGATGCTTCTGCGCGCCGCCGTCCTTCGTCGCAGACGTGCGGCTTCCGCCTTGCTTGCGATGATTGTTGCCGCCGCCGTGGCCACCGCGATGATGAACCTCTACGTCGACGTGCAGGC
>JBGPFV010000331.1:0-3312 GCA_041483535.1 Terriglobia bacterium
GAACAGATTGCGGGCGATCACAATTTCGACTTGGGTCTGGTGCAGCGGGTGATCCGGATGGTGGAACGCAGCGAGTACAAGCGGCAACAGGCGGCCCCCGGAATCAAGATCTCCGCCAAGGCGTTCGGGTATGGGCGGAGATTCCCGATCGCGGCCAAGGCGGAGATCTAGTACGGCGACTCGTAAATTCGCGGAATAGTGTGGGCGGTCTACCTGAGCGAAACTGCTTTTTGCTTAGGGGAACTCTAAATATAGGTACCATCGAAAGCTTGAACCACGGGGTACACAGAGGTGCACGGAGGGACCCCGGAGCCTAATCAGACTTTCTTTAGCGCGCCAGACAGCAGGTCCTTCGCTTCGTTCAGGAGGACAAGTCTGGGTGATGAATGACAACTTCCGCGGTTTTTGTAACAATCGAATTCCGGTCGAACTCCACACTATGACACTCATGCATCGCACATTGCTCGCGACCCTTCTGTTGTCGGGCATCGCCATCGCCCAAACTAAACCCGCTCAACCGGCTGCTCATATCGCAAAACCCGCAGCCAAACCGGCGGCGCCTTCGGAGGCAGCAGCAGGCACGACGGTTTTGCCCAGTGAAGACACGGTCAACTCGTTCCTGTTCCAGATGTTCGGCTACGATCCCACCATCACGTGGAAGGTAAACGAGATTCGTCCGTCGGAGGTGGCGGGGCTAGCCGAAGTGTTGGTGGTTATTACCAACGCGCAAGGGGCGAGTCCAAACCGTTTGCTGGTGAGCGCGGACGGGAAGCATGCAGTTTCGGGAGACATCCTGCCCTTCGGGGCGAAGCCCTTTGACGAGGCCCGGGCCAAACTGGAAAAAGGAGTGAGCGGACCGGCGAAGGGACCGGCTAAGGCTGCGGTGACGATTGTCGAGTTCAGCGATATGCAGTGTCCGCATTGCGCCAAAGCGGAGCCTGCGATTGAGCAGTTACTGGCGCAGGAGCCGGAGGCGCACTTCGTTTTCCAGAATTTCCCGCTGCCCCTGCATAACTGGGCGGAGAAAGCGGCGGATTATGTGGATTGCGTGGGCCGCGGTGGGAATGATGCGGTATGGAAATTTATCCAGAAGACATTTGAAGAGCAGGCCAATATTACGGAGGCCAACGCCGACGAAAAACTGAAAGCCATTACCACCGCGTCGGGCGCAAATGCCGCCGAGGTCGCCGCCTGCGCCGTCAAGCCGGAAACGAAAGCCAGAGTCGAGGCTTCCATCGCGCTGGGAAAGTCGGTGGGCGTGAATAGCACGCCGACGGTGTTCATCAACGGACGTAGCTTGCCTGGGGCGGCGCCAGGTGATGCTTTGAAGAAGATTGTGGATTTCCAGGCGAGCCAGAAGTAGATCGGGTGATCTGGTGATCGGGTCATCGGGCCATCTAAAACCTGAAACCCAAAGGATCTTGACTTTTCGATCACCCGATGGCCCGATCACCCGATTTGTTTCCCGATTTGTTTCCCGATTTGTTTCCCGATTTATTTCCCGATCCAGATTTCCGGCGCTTCGGTGCGCTCCGGGCTGCGGACGACATAGGGCGTGATCAGGATCAGCAACTCATCGTCCTGTTCTTGTCGGGAAGTTTGCGAGGTTAAGTGGCCGAGACCGGGGATTCTGGAGAACAGAGGCAGTCCGTTCAAACTCTTCTGATCGGACACGGTAATCATTCCCGCCACCACCGCCGGTTCCCCTTCCTTGAGCAGGATTCCCCCTTTGTACTCACGGTTGGCAATGACGGGAATGCCATTGACGCTGGTGGCTCCCAAGGTGCGGAATTGTACCTCCAGGTCGAGGGCCACGTCGGAATTGCCGTGAACCAGCGGTTTCGCCTTGAGCGTAAGTCCGATGTCCTCATAGTTGACGGAAGGGAAGGGCGCGGCGAACGATTGGTTCCCGATGACCTTTGAGATCGCTGCACTGTTAAAAATGGGAGCGAAGCTGGCGTTGAGGATGGGATAACGCGATCCTAGCTTAAAGGTGGCGTCTTTCTCCTGGGAAGCGCGCAGTT
This sequence comes from Terriglobia bacterium, assembly GCA_041483535.1. GTDB lineage: Bacteria > Acidobacteriota > Terriglobia > Terriglobales > Acidobacteriaceae > Acidiflorens. The sequence continues at coordinate 2,025 of JBGPFV010000331.1, forward strand.
GGACGTGATCGAGTTGGCGGACGGAACTTTCATTCATGGAAAGCGCGGCGGATAACTGATCGAGGCTGAGGCCCATCAGGGTGAGGCCTCCGCCGAAGGTCGCGAGCGGTTGGCTGAAGATCGAGTTCTGCTGGCCCTGCAACTGCGCCAGCAGAGCGGCGATGGACTGGCTGCCGGCTTGGTTGATGCCGCCGGAGGAAATCAGTTGGTTGATCAGGTCCTGGATGTTTTGTCCGCCGACAGCGGTAAGTGCGGCCGCGGGAATGTTGAAAAGATTGAAATTGTTGGGGATGTGCAATCCGATGTTGCGAGCGTAGGTGTGGCTTACCTGGAAGACTTTCAGATCGAGCATCACTTCCGGCCGGGGGCTGTTCAGTTGTCCGAGAAACTGGGTTGCGGCTTCCAGCGGCGCCTGCGGTCCGCGCACCGTGATGGTGCTGGAGGCGGCGTTGAGGCTCACGAACTTGAATTCAAACAGCGTCCGCAGCGAATTCACCAATTCGTTTAAATCCTGGGGACTGCCGGGAGAGACGTAGAAGGAGCGCATCCCCATGCGGTCGTAGAGGCGGTGGTTGTCCGGCGTGTCGGCGCAGGCGAAAAGAACAGTGTCTTCGAGGGCCACGCTGAAAGTCTTGGTTGCGGCGGAGGCCGCATGCATGGCGGTTCCGAAATCCGCGTTCTCCAGGTCGAATCGCACGCGACGGCTGGGGAAGTTGTCGTCGAAGACTACCGTCAGCCCGTAGCTCGAGGCGACTGTGGTGACGAGACCACGCGAGTCACCCCGGTAGTGGATGTCGTGGTGTGCGTCGATTGGTTTGGCGGTGAGCGCGACGGCGCTGGCGACCACCTGCGGCGGGGCTGCGGTGTGAACCGGCGCCGGCCCCAGGGCGTCGCTGATACGCTGCTCGGCGAATTCGTTCTTCGGATCGAGATTGAGCGCGGTTCGGAACTCTGCCAGCGCCTCCACTTGCCGGCCGGCGAGCAGGTCCGTGTTCCCGCGTTCCAGATGCAGTCCGGCCAGATGTTGCCGCGTAAACTCCCGTGCGGTGAGGTACTCCACATTTTGCGGGACCAGGCGAGACGCTTCCTCAAATTCGTAAAAGGCCTGGTCGAGATTCTGCAAATTGTCGTTCTGCGATTTCTCAAGTTTCAGGCCGCGCGCGAAGGCTTGGCGGGCGGCCTTCAGATCTTTGAGCGGGCCGTGACAGGCGGGCGCACCGGCGGAATTGGAGCAGAGCGATGGAGGGACTACCGGAGTGTCCGCGGCCCGACACACTCCGGCCAGCAA
>JBGPFV010000332.1:0-3300 GCA_041483535.1 Terriglobia bacterium
ACGGGAACGAAGTTCGGGTGCGGCATGGCGTTATGCGGCGCGTGTACCGTGCATCGGAATGGCGCGGCCATCCGCTCGTGCAGCACTCCCATGAAGGCGGTGGGGGGCGCCGAGATCACCACCATTGAAGGCATCGCGCCCATGCATCCGGTGCAGGCGGCGTGGATGGAGATTCGGGTGCCGCAATGCGGCTACTGTCAAAGCGGCCAGATCATGCAGGCGATCGCGCTGCTTAAAAAGAACAAGAATCCGAGCGACCAGGATATCGACACGGCCATGTCGGGCAATCTCTGCCGCTGCGGAACGTATCAGCGAATTCGAGCGGCCATCCATCAGGCTGCGAAGCAACCGGGTGCGAAGCATCCGGTCGCGAAGGAGACGGCATGAAGCGGATTGAAAATGTAAGCCGCCGCGGATTCCTGGAGGGCACTCTCGCCACCGGAGTATTCATACTGGGCGCCCGATTGATCCCCGAGCCGCTTTGGGCTGCGGAAGGGGAAGCGGCCCCCGCGCCTCTGCAACCCAGTTTGTGGATGGCGATTGCGCCCGACGGCGCGGTCACGATCGTGGCGCACCGCACGGAGATGGGAAATGGGATCCGGACCTCGCTTCCGATCGTGCTGGCGGATGAACTCGGCGCCGACTGGAGGCGGGTGAAGGTGGAGCAAGCGCTGGGCGATGCAAAGTATGGAGACCAGGAAACCGATACTTCGCACTCGGTCCGCGATTTTTTTGACTTGATGCGGCAAACCGGGGCGGCGGGACGATTGATGCTGGTCCGCGCGGCTGCGGTGCAGTGGGGCGTTCCGGCCGCCGAGTGTAACACCCGGGAGCCACACTATGTCCGGCATCGCCGCAGCGGGCGCAGGCTGGGCTTCGGTGAACTGGCGGAGGCAGCCGCCAAACAGCCGGTCCCTGGCCGGGAGGAACTGAAGCTCAACCCGCGGAGCGCGTGGCGATACATTGGCAAAGAGAACCACCATCTTTACGACCTGCCCGACATGGTCAATGGCAAAGCGCGGTATGGAATCGATCAGACGGTTGCAGGAATGGTGTATGCCGCGGTGGAGCGTCCGGCGGTGCTGGGCGCCAGCGTCAAGTCGCACAACGACAAGGATGCGCTCAAAGTTCCAGGCGTCCAACAAACCGTGGTCATCGAAACCTTTAAACCTCCTCATGGCCATCAGCCCATGGGCGGGGTGGCAGTGATCGCCGACAACACCTGGGCCGCGTTTCAAGGCCGAAAAAAACTTAAGGTGGAATGGGACAATGGATCGCACGTGGGGTACAACTCCGAACAGTTCCGCAAAGATGCGACGGAGACGGCGAGAAAGCCTGGGCAGTTAGTCCGCAACGTCGGGGACGTGGACGCCGCCTTTCGGAACGGCGGAACCATTCTTGAGGCCGAGTATTACACTCCACACCTCGCGCATGCGCCGATGGAACCGCCGGTCGCGGTGGTTGATGTCCGGGATGGAAAGGCATACTGCTGGGCGCCGACGCAAGATCCGCAACAGCTTCAGAAGACGCTTGCGGACCTGCTCGGAATCAAGCCGGAAGACGTCATCGTCCATGTCACATTGCTGGGCGGAGGCTTTGGGCGCAAGTCGTTTCAGGATTTCGTTGCCGAGGCCGCAGTGCTTTCGCAGAAGTTGCAGAAGCCGGTGAAGGTGGTCTGGAGCCGGGAAGACGATATCCGCTTCTGCTACTACCACCCTTCCGCGGTCATGTACCTCAAGGCGGCGGTCGGCCCCGGCGGCAAGCCTTCGGCGTGGCTGCAGCGATCGGTGTTTCAGGGAAGCGCGTCCACGAGCGACGCGGAAGTTCTTTATCCCGGCCAGGACGAAATGGACAACGGCTGGACCGACGTTCCTTTCAATATTCCGAACCACCGCGCTGAGAGTGGGCCGGCGCGGGCCAACGTTCGTATCGGATGGGCGCGTAGCGTAACCAATATATTTCATGCTTTCGGCGTGCAATCGTTTGCCGATGAACTGGCGCACGCCGCCAAAAAGGACCCGGTGCAGTATCAGCTGGCTTTGATTGGCCCCGACCGGAAGATCGACTTCACCGGTACCAAGTACCAGAACTACGGCGCATCGCTCGATCAATTTCCTTATGACACGGCGCGGCTGAAACGCGTGATCGAAATTGCCGCCGAGAAATCCGGCTGGGGCAAGCGGTCGACGGACCTGGGCAAAGGGCGGGGCATGGGGATCGCCGCTCACCGCAGTTTCCTGACTTATGTTGCGACGGTGGTTGAAGTCGAAGTGGACAGCCGGGGGCAGGTGCATATTCCGAATGTTTGGACGGCTGTCGATGCGGGGACGGTGGTGAGTCCCGACAATGTGCGCTATCAGCTCGAGGGAGCGGCTGTGTTTGGAGCCAGCCTGGCGTTATTCGGCGAGATTACGGCGGAGAACGGCGCGGTGCGGCAGGGCAATTTCAATGATTACCCGATCGCGCGGATGAACCGCGCGCCGCGGCACATCGAGGTGCATATTGTGGAGAGCGAAGCGCCGCCGGCCGGGGTGGGCGAGCCCGGCGTGCCGCCTTTTGCGCCCGCTCTGTGTAACGCGGTGTTTGCGGCCACCGGCAAGCGGGTGCGGGAGTTGCCGTTGTCGAAGACGAAACTGGTGTAAACAGGGGACCCGCGGGCCGTGACGCAAAGTGAGGAGCCTTCCAATGCCCAGCCCCTAAAGGGGCATCGGTTTCGGGGAATTTGCGGTATCGCTAAAGCGATGCCCTGATACGAACCTTAAATCTCTACTATGAAACACCTGCTGGCGCTACTGCTCCTGTTCACAGGAACTTTCGCAGCCGCCCAAGAAATCGTCGTGGCGGCGGCGGCGGATATGAATGCCGCTCTTCCGCAGATCGTCGAGGCCTACACGAAAAAGACCGGGCAGGCGGTGAAGGTCTCATTCGGCTCGTCCGGCAATCTGACCAATCAGATACGTAACGGCGCGCCCTTCGACGTCTTTTTCTCCGCCGATGAAGAGTACCCTAAACAGTTGATCGCCGAGGGACTGGCATCGACAGACACGCTTTATCGTTATGCGGTCGGCCGTCTTGTACTGTGGGTACCGAGCAACTCGCCGCTGAACGTATCGAAGCTCGGCATACTGGCTCTACTCGACCCTTCAGTCAAGAAGATTTCGATCGCGAATCCTGCTCACGCGCCATACGGGCGCGCAGCCGAGGCGGCGCTGCGGCACTTCGGAATTTACGATCAAGTTGCCAGCCGGCTGGTTCTGGGAGAAAACGTGTCGCAGGCTGCGGGTTTCGTCAATTCGGGCA
>JBGPFV010000333.1:0-3300 GCA_041483535.1 Terriglobia bacterium
CAGGGCTTCGATACTCCGCGGATCATACCCGCGTCGGCGATTGGCGCAGTACTGTCGCTGGCGCTGGCCGGCATCACCGCCGGCCTGTACCCCGCGCGCAAAGCGGCCATGCTGGAGCCGGTAGAAGCATTGCGGCAAGAGTGAGAAACCAATTTGTAATTGGCAATTTGTAATTTGTAATTGGCAAACCGAGGTATCGCAGGTCTTAGATTGCAAATTGCAAATTGCAAATTACAAATCCTATGACCAACGACCTGCTCAAAGAAGCCTACGGAGCGATGCAGCACAATCGCCGCCGCACCACTCTGACCATGCTGGGCATGGCCTGGGGAATTGCCACCGTGGTCATCCTGCTCGCCTTCGGTTCGGGATTCGAGCGCGCCATCAACATGATTTTCAGCTCCTGGGGAACCGACGTGATCGGTGCGTTCCCGGGACGAACCTCGCTGCAGGCAGGCGGCGCGAAAGCAGGCAGCGAAGTTCGCCTGCAGGTGGCCGACGTCGACTACATCCGCAACGAGGTGCCGATGGTGAAAGGCGTCACCCCGATTTTCGACAAGCGGAATGGCGTGACCATTCAGCACGATACACGCACCTTCACGAATCTCTTTTTCACCGGTGTGTACCCGGTGTACCAACGCATTCGCGGCTTCGACGTAGCCGCAGGTCGCGGCCTGAGCGAGCAGGATCAGGCGGAACACTCCCGCGTGGCGGTGATCGGCGACGAGGCGAAACGGAGGCTGTTCTCGGGCGAACCAGCTCTCGGCCAGAGCATCCGCATCAACGGCGTGAGCTTTCAGGTAATCGGCGTGTACCAGCGCAAGGTGCAGGGCGGCGACGATAACGACAACACCATGGTGGTGATCCCTTTCAGCACCATGGGCGACCTCTACGACACGCGATACATCACCGGTCTTTTCATGGACTATGAAGGTCAGGATCATCAGCAACTGGCGCGCGTTGTGCGCAGCGTACTCGCCGGCCACCATAACTTCCGCCCCGACGATCGCCGAGCCGTGTTCATCGCCGACTTCAAGCAGGACTTTGACGAGTTCACCATCGTCACCACCGCACTCAAGATCCTGCTCGGCTTTATCGGCGCGCTGACCCTGGGCATCGGCGGCATTGGACTGATGAACATCATGCTGGTTTCGGTGCAGCAGCGAACCCGGGAGATCGGCGTGGAGAAGGCACTGGGCGCGCAAAAAAGCCACATCCTCTTTCAGTTCCTCGCCGAAGCGCTGGCCATTACTTTTGCCGGAGGAGTAGCAGGCATCGGCATTGCCTACCTGATCTCGTGGGGAGTGGGCGCGCTGCCGCTGATGAGCGCCTTTGGCGACAACCTGCAGGCCGGCGATATCCATCTCCATATCAACGTCGGCAGCCTCGCCGTGGCCACCATCATTCTGGGCGCAGTCGGCATCCTCAGTGGAATGGTGCCCGCAATTCGTGCCGCCAGACTGGATCCGATCGAAAGCCTGCGCTACGAATAGCCGGACCGCGTAACCAATCGCCCGTGTAGAGACGGGGCTTGCCCCGTCTCACTCGCGGCCGGAGACGCGGCAAGCCGCGTCTCTACACCTAGGGAAAGTCTGATTAAGTTCCCGGGGGCCTCCGTGCACCCCTGTGTACCCCGTGGTTCAAGGTTTTCGATGGTACTTAATCAGAGCTTCCCTAGGCCGTCTTCCGCGATCGGCTAGCCAAACTCACAATCACCGTCCCCAAAATCAGCAGGCTCAGCAAAGAAATGACCCCCAACGATATGACGCAGTAGATGCACCATACGCCCAACACCGCCGATTCAATGTGCGCCAGATACAGCGAAAATCCCAGGCCGCCAAGCGCGGCCACCAGCATCACCCGATAAGCTTTCCTGAAAGCGAGCGCGCCCAGCAGCACATATCCAGCAATCCCAATCACCGCCACCGGAACTCCGAAGAGCATGGCGTACGGACTGTGATTCACGATGCCGCAGTCCCAGCGGTCGTTGATGCTGCAGGGTGAAGTGTCAGTGCGGTAATGTTCACGCAACGCGAGCGCAGAAGCAGCGATACCCACAACAGCCAGTACAACCAGCACCCATCTCATGCCAGGCTCCCACCCCCAAGATAAATGAAGATAAATGAAGTTGCATTCCTGCGAAAAGATATTATCCACGATTTCCGCGATCAACATTGACTCGACCCTTCCTATGCGAGGGGATCAGCCCTCGCCCGATCGCAGACCGTGCCCTTCCGTAACCTGCGCCAGAGATACCGACCTCGTATGCTCGTAGTGAAGGATGAAGGAGACTTGCATGCTCTCGAAGCGTTGGTTGTGTGCAGCGACGGCCGTACTATTTGCTCTCTCTGGCATGGCGCTGGCCCAGGGACACGGAAACGGACACGGAAACGGCAACGGACACGGCAAGCACGATCGCGACGACGATCGTGACCGGCAGCATTACAGCGAACACGACCGCGACTACATGCGCGGCTGGTATCACGACCATGAGCGCGGCGGTCATTTACCGCCCGGCCTGGCGAAGCGGGATCAGTTGCCTCCCGGGCTCGAAAGACAGTTGCGCGTCCGCGGAACCTTGCCCCCCGGACTCAGAAAGAAGATGATGCCGGTTCCCGTGGAATTCGAGCAACGCCTGCCCCCACCTCCCGAGGGATGCGCGCACGTTTTCATCGGAGGCAACGTAGTGCTGGTGAACCGCCGCTCGTACCTAGTCCTGGATATCTTTCATTTCTAGCGCTCAGGAAAAACTCGTGTAGAAACGGGGCTTGCCCCGTCTCGGACTGCCTAATAGTCTTAGATCGCGCGGGTTTGGGAAGGGCACGACTCTACAGGCTGCGGAGAAACTCTGATTCCCGCCGGATCTCAGGAAGGGCACGACTGTCAGTCGTGCCGTAAGTCATTGAAAATGTTTTCGCGCCTTAGCGCGCGAACTGAACTTCTCGCGCCCTTGCGACTTTTCCGCAGCCACCCGGAACAAAGCACTGGAGGCGCGGGTCGGAATCGAACCGACGTATAAAGGTTTTGCAGACCTCTCCCTTACCACTTGGGTACCGCGCCCCTCTGATCTACGGTAGAACTAACGTTGAGAGAATGTCCAGTCGGAGGCGGATGGAGGGGGGAATCTGGAGGCGCGGGCCGGAATCGCACCGGCGATAGAGGTTTTGCAGACCTCGGCCTTACCACTTGGCTACCGCGCCCCGGGGCAGAACCGGCCCTGAAAGGCGAAAGCCCGCGCTCACGCGGGGCTGTGAACTGAATGTTTGGAGCGGGAGACGGGATTTGAACCCGCGACTTCGA
>JBGPFV010000334.1:0-3295 GCA_041483535.1 Terriglobia bacterium
CCAATCAGCCGCCGGTAAAGGCCATGTGCGAGGCCGCGCCTGGGATCATTGATCTTCTCGACCGCATGGGCGTCCCCTTCAACCGCACGCCCGAAGGCCTGCTCGATTTCCGCCGCTTTGGAGGCACGCTCTATAACCGTACCGCCTTTGCCGGAGCCACCACCGGCCAGCAGCTTCTCTACGCGCTCGACGAGCAAGTCCGCCGCTACGAATCCGAAGGCAAGGTGAAGAAGTACGAGCACTGGGAGTTTCTCTCGGCCGTGCTCGACGGGCAGCGCGTCTGCCGCGGCATCTGCGCGATGGATTTGCGGACGATGGAAGTGCGCACCTTCTCGGCCGACGCCATCATCATCGCGACCGGTGGCATTGGCGCCATCTTCGGCAAGTCGACTAACTCCGTGGTGTGCACCGGATCGGCGCAGTCCGCGCTCTACCAGCAGGGCTGCTATTACGCGAACGGCGAGTTTATTCAGGTTCACCCCACGTCGATTCCCGGAGAAGACAAGCTGCGCCTGATGTCGGAATCGGCGCGCGGCGAAGGTGGACGCGTCTGGGTTCCCAGGACGCAGGGCGACAAGCGCGATCCCAAGTCGATCCCGGAAAAAGAGCGCTGGTATTTCCTCGAAGAATGGTATCCGAAGTACGGCAACCTGGTGCCGCGCGACGTAGCCACCCGCGCGATTTTCAAAGTGGTTTACGAGCACAACCTCGGCATCGACGGCAAGCCGATGGTTTACCTTGACCTCACTCACATCGACCGCAAGACTCTCGACCGCAAGCTGGAAGGCATCCTGGAAATCTACGAGAAGTTTGTCGGCGACGATCCGCGCGACGTGCCCATGAAGATTTTTCCGGGCATGCACTACACCATGGGCGGGTTGTGGGTCGATTACAAGCAGTCCACCAACATCCCCGGCATCTTCGCGGCGGGCGAGGCCGAATACCAATACCATGGCGCGAACCGCCTCGGCGCCAACTCGCTGGTGTCGTGCATCTATGGAGGCTTCGTCTCTGGCCCGAACGCCGTGCAGTACGCGAAGAACCTGCAAGCCGCGTCCGGCAACGGACACTTTGACGCCGAGCGCAAACGCCAGCAGGAAGTCAACGCCGGGCTGATGAAAGCCGATGGAAATGAGAATCCCTTCCTGCTCTGGCGCGAACTTGGGGCGGTGATGACCGAGAATTGCACCGTCATCCGCTACAGCAAAAAGTGCGAAGAAGCGGATGCCAAAGTGGTCGATCTGCTGAACCGCTTCCAGAAAGTCAACCTCAGCGATCGCGCGCAGTGGGCGAACACAACCATCGCCTTCACTCGTCAGCTGTACAACATGCTGCAGTTGGCGCGGGTCATCGCGCAGGGAGCGGCCATGCGCGACGAGTCTCGCGGCTCGCACTACAAGCCGGATTTCCCCGAGCGCGACGACAAGAACTGGATGAAGACCACGAAGGCAACGTTCGCGCCCGATCTGGATGAGCCGAAGTTTGAGTTCGAGCCGATCGATGCGGCGCTGATTCCGCCGCGGCCGAGGAAGTACTGATGCCGTCAAGCACGCCCATGAATCGCATCTTCACCTTCAACCGAGTTCGCGGTTTCATCTTCGTGGTGTTTGGCGTCCTACTGACGGGCAAAGGAATTTTCGAGCAGCAATGGACGACCATCATTTTCGGCGCCGCAATCATAGCGTACGGCGCATTTGCTCCCGGTTGAGGCGATAGCTGCGCGCTGCCACGTGCTGGCGGCAAACCAGAAACTGATAGCGATCCAAAGGCTAGGAATTAATGGCAAACAATAAATCCGTAATCATAAAAATCAAACGCCAACCCACCCCCGAAGCCAAGCCGTCGTGGGAAGAGTTCGAGATCGCCTACAAGCCGAACATGAACGTCACTTCGGCGCTGATGGAGATCGCGGCCCACCCCGTCACCCGCGACGGCAAGCAGACCACGCCCGTCGCTTACGACTCGAATTGTCTCGAGGAGATCTGCGGTTCCTGCGCCATGCTGATCAATGGACGGGCCCGCATGGCTTGCTCGACCCTGCTCGACCACCTCGATCAGCCGATCAAGCTCGAGCCGCTCTCGAAGTTTCCCATCGTGCGCGACCTCGCCGTCGATCGCAGCGTGCTCTTCGAGAACTTGAAGAAGGTCAAAGCCTGGGTGCCGGTCGACGGGACCTACGACCTCGGCCCCGGCCCGCGCATGACCATGGATGACCAGGAAAAGGCCTATCCGCTGTCGCGCTGCATCTCGTGTTGCTGCTGCATGGAAGCCTGTCCGCAGTTCAATGAGGACACGGGATTCGTCGGCGCGGCCACCATCTCGCAAGTGCGGTTGTTCAACACGCATCCCACTGGCGCGGCCCTGAAGCGCGAGCGGCTGTCCGCGCTCATGGGAGACGGCGGCATCCAGGAGTGCGGTTACGCCCAGAACTGCGTCGAGATATGTCCGAAAAGCATTCCGCTAACCACGTCGATTGCCGAAGTTGGCGGCCAGGTCATGAAGCAAGCGCTCGGCGACCTGCTGCGGAAGTGAACCTGCGATCTCCTGTAGAGACGGGGCTTGCCGCGTCTCCCGCGGCGGAGACGGGGCAAGCCCCGTCTCTACAGGGGAATTAGAGGGCATTTCCCATTCCCCAAAGGACGCGTTTCCAACCTTGGCACATGAAACCAGGGAATGGCCCGCCGGTAACCGGCCACAACTCCCTTAAGTAATGTGAGTTCGCACGATTTGCTTCACACAATTATTCATCTCTCATTTACAATTCGAGAGCTTGTAGGGAAATGGACACTTTTCCACCCCCGAAAGGTTCCAAAGTCGGAGTTGTCTAAAGTTAACGAAGCGGTCGCGATGATGAGAAGCTCCAAACTGCCGGGAACACTGTTTGTTGCGCTGATCGCGTTCGCGACTTCGGTTACCATTCTGGCGCCGGGAACCGCCTTTGCTCTGCGCAGTGTTGACCGTCACCACCATCGGACTCTCCACTTGCATCGCTTCCGCCTACATCGCGGCGTGCTCTGGAACCCGATGTTCCGTCCCTCGCACGATTCCCTGCTCCGGCAAAACGAAGAGATCGACCGCCTCGACCTGCCACGAATTCAGGACGACGCGGAACTGGAAGCGCTCAAAGGCTCGGGCGCGCTGGTGCCCATCGAGGAGAGCGAGTCGCTGAAAATTGAGCGCAGTCTTGATCCCTCACGCCGCTATTGCCGTCCCTGGACTCGCGATTTCGTTGCCGACCTGTCGGACGTTTATTACCGCCAGTTTCACGATCAGATCCAGGTAAACTCCGCCGTCC
>JBGPFV010000335.1:0-3294 GCA_041483535.1 Terriglobia bacterium
GGGCAATTGGACTATCCGATGCTCAAGCAGGGCGACGCTCCGAAATCGGCGCTGCTCGAGGAGTTCCGGCTTACACCCAACGCTGTCTTGTTTGGGACATCCTCATTCTGGCAGGGCGTGGATGTGCAGGGCGAACAGTTGAGCTGCGTGATTATCGATCGCCTGCCGTTTGCCGTGCCCAGCGATCCGGTGGTGGCGGCGCGGGTGAAGGCCATCGACGCTGGCGGCGGCAACGCTTTCTTCGAATACCAGGTGCCGGGCGCGGTCATCACGCTGAAGCAGGGGTTTGGAAGACTGATTCGGTCGCTGCATGACCGCGGTTTGCTGGCGCTGCTCGATAACCGCATCTTGAAGAAGCAGTACGGGCGCGTGTTTGTGGAGAGCTTGCCGAGTTACAGCAGGACGACAGACTTAAAGAAGGTAGAGGAGTTCTTCGGGCGGGACGGGGCGGAGCCCCGTCACCACACGAGGGGAGCAGACCTATAGGATCGGCACCTCGCCTCGCCATAGCCAGCGGTAGTCTTCTTCCCAGCGCACCAATCCGGCTCGCACCGGATTCTGGCAAATGTAATTCACCTTCTCGCTTAAGCTCTCATTGGATCGCAGAACATGATCGAAGGACTCCTCCTGCCACACTGGGCCATGCCGGTCGAGGAGACGGTTGACAAAGTGAGCGGAGCGACCCTTGATGAGCCGCATAACCTGGGGCAGGCTCACCAGCCATCCCTCTGCATTCCGAAGAGGGGTGAATAGTAAGTGTGCGTGCGTGGGCATCACCACCGCTGCGTGCAAATCGATGGTCGCGCCACACTCCCGCAGGCAACATTCGAAGACCAATTGCCGGGCCTCGACGGGAAGTTCCCACCGTTTGAATGTCCCGAATGTTACGAAAACCGGACGATTGTCTTTGAGTATGTGCGGCAGGGTACGCCGGTAAAAGTATTTGCGATCGAGGTACACCTCTGTTGAGTAACTCAGTGGGAGGCACGGCGCAGTGATGACGCTCACTACCCGTTGGGTCGGTTTCGGGCGGTCGATTGGGTCACAGGGATCGTGTGGTGAGATCGTGTGGTGACAGGGATCGTGTGGTGGCGGGGCTTTGCCCCGCCGGGACGGGGCGGAGCCCCGTCACCACACGAGAAACGGAATCATTCTGCCGCTGCTTCTTTGTCGACGACGACCTTCAAGTGCGTGGTCACGTCCTTGTGCAGTTTGATGGGGACGGTGAACTCGCCGATCGTCTTCAGCGGCTCGTGCAGCTGGATTTTGCGGCGATCGATGTGGAAGCTCTTTTTCTCGAGCGCTTCGGCAATATCGCCAGCCGTGACCGATCCAAACAACTGATCGCCTTCGCCCGACTTGCGCAGGAACTTCACTTCGAGCCCGTCAAACTGCTTGGCCAGCGCTTCGGCTTCCGTCTTTTCATTGGCGGAACGGCGTACGGCGGCGGCTTTCATCTGCTCGATGACGGTCTTGTTGGCGGCGGTGGCTTGAATCGCCAGTTTCTTGGGAAGCAGAAAATTCCGCCCGTAGCCCTCGGCGACTTTTACCACTTCACCGCGGTTGCCCAGCTTGGGCACGTCTTCTTTCAGGATGACTTCCATGCATGACTCCGTTTCGTTGGTTGTCCCCTGTGACACCCTGTGTCCTCCGTGGTGAGGATTTTTCTCAACCACTGGGGGCACAGGGGTTCACAGGGGAAACCTTGATCTTGTGTCTTCCAAAGCTACTGCGCGCGTCCGGCGAACGGCAGCAGGGCGATGTTACGCGCCTGCTTGATAGCCCGCGACAGACGGCGCTGGTGCGGCGTGCACACGCCGGTCAGGCGTCGCGGAGTGATCTTGCCGCTTTCCGCCACGAACTGCGCCAGCAGACGCACATCTTTGTAATTGACCGCTTCGATCTTCTCGACGCAGAACTTGCAAACCTTTTTGCGCCGGAAAAACTTACGGCCGCCTTCGCGGGGACCGCCGGGGCCTCCGCCGGGACGCGGACCGCGGGGCGGCCCACTGCGCTCGGGACGATCGCTGTGTGGGCGGCTTTCGCCGCCGCTTGATCCCGCATGCGCGGCGGGTGCTTTCGTTTCTTCTGCCATAGTGCTCCTGCTTTCTAAGAACTCGGTTTTGGGAAGGGCACGGCTTTAGCCGTGCCGTAAAGCGCCCGAAGAAATGCGGGCTTTAGCCCCTGAGGTCGAGCGCCTCGACCGTCTGTTAACCTAATTCCAACTAAACCGGCGCCGAGGCCGGAGAACTCGTCACCGCTTCCGGCGCCGCCGGGGGTGGTGGCGTCGCGGGTGTTGCCGGCGCGGCGGCCGCGGCTGGTTGGGCGCTGACCTTCTTCTTGGCGTCGCGGAGTTTCTTGATCTTGTCGAGCCGCTTCAATTCTTCATCCGTGCGTACGGTGAGGAACTTGATCACGGGCTCGGTCACGCGCAGGCGGCGTTCGACTTCGTGCACCACGGCGCCGGCGGCGTCAATCATCATGAGCACGAAGATGCCATCATTGAACTTGCCGACCCTGTACGCCAGACGGCGCTTGCCCCAGACCTCGCTCTTGGCCGTTCCGCCCGCCGAGGTCACCGGAGACTCGATCGTGGAAATCAGCTTGTTCAGATCCTCATCTACCATATCGGGCCGGACAATGAACATCACTTCATAGTTGCGATTCATTCGTTATCTCCAAATTCTCTGTGAATCCCGTGTGGCAACGGGGCTCCGCCCCGTTCAGGCGAGGCAGAGCCTCGCCTCCGCACAAGTACTATTGCGGCTCGTCATCCGGTTCATTCTTGCGATTGAACCGGTTCATCGCCGCCGCCGGCCCTTCTTTCAAAATCACCTCAACCGCCTGCGTTGCCGTGTCGAGGATTTCATCCACAACTTTTTCCTGCGCCCGGCGGAACGGCGTCAACACATATTTCACGCTGTCCACAACTTTGCGATCGGGCGCGATTCCCAGTCGAATCCGTAAAAACTCGTCTGTATTCAGCGCGCCCAGGATCGATTCCATCCCGTTGTGCCCCGCCGAACTGCCCCGCTGCCGGATGCGAATCGCGCCTAGCGGCAGATCGAGCTCGTCGTAAATCACGATCAGGTCCCGCTGCACATCGACCTGATACTCCGCCACCAGTTCCCGCACCGAAAGCCCACTCAGGTTCATGTAGGTTTCCGGTTTGGCCAGGACCACCGGCTCACCGGCGGTCGTTTTCCCGGCAATCAGTGCCCGCGCCGTCAGCGCGCGGCATTGGCGATTCCTGATTTCGATCCCGAGCCCGTTGGCGATCCGATCGATCGTCAA
>JBGPFV010000336.1:0-3287 GCA_041483535.1 Terriglobia bacterium
GCCTTCCACATCCACTTTGCGCAGGAACTCCGCCGCTGCTTCCGGCAGCACTGTGTTGATAAACATGCCCGAGCCCAGTTCAAATCCGGCCACTCGCGTCAGCCGTGGAATCACACTCAGATACCAGTGAAAATACTTTACCCCGACGCTCTCAGCCGGGGCGCTGCGAATCGTAAAGTTGAAGTCGGGGTCAGCCAGCCCGTGGTAGAGCTTGGCCAGCAGCGAGCGCAGCATGCGCGCCAGATCGCTCATCTCCGCCGCGCTCACATCGCCGAAGCTGGCCATGTGCCGCCGCGGATAAATGTGGGTGCAGAACGGGGCCGGCGAGGCATACAGTTCCAGCACGACAAAGTGTTCGGAAACCATCACGATGCGGGTTTGTTCTTCTAATTCCTCCTCGATCATCTGACAGAACATACACTCGCCGTAGTCGTCAAAATGGCGTAAAGCGGTTTGAAAACGTTCGCGCACCTGCACCGAGGTCACCGGCGTTGCGATCATCTGAGAGTGCGGATGTTCCAGGCTCGTGCCCGCGTCGATGCCGTGATTCTTGAAGATCGTGACGAGCGCGACCCGCGGGTCGAGACTGAGTTCGTCGTAGCGAGTCTTATAGATCCGCAGGATTTCCGCCACATAGGAATCGGGCATCAGGGCCAAAACCTGAGCATGGTCAGGCGTCTCCACGATCACATCGTGAACCCCGAATCCGTTGACCGCCCGCCGCGAACGATGCACAGAGCGAGTCGGTTGCACGTCGCGCGAAAGCGCCGCAAACTTATTCGGGAACACTCGGGCGTGCCACGGAACTTCCAACGAGGCGGGTACGCGCAGCACTTCCGGCGGCGTCAGCTTTTCGTTTCCCGGACAAAAAGGGCAGTTCGCCACAAACGATGCCAGCGGCTTGCGCTCGCGGTGCTGCACCATTTCTTCCGGACGGCGCGCTCGCTCGGTTGCAATCACCACCCATTCCTTGGTGGCAAAATTCTGGCGTAGTTCCGACATAGGCACTCCTGGGCAAAGATCAAGCCTACATCCGCACTCGCGAATCGAACAGACACCGAGGGCCGTAGGCTGGCTGGGGAAAAACTCAGATTCACACGGGTTCTTGGGAAGGACGCGGCGTTAATTAGTGGAGCGCCGGGCGTCCCCGCCCGGCGGGACGGGCGAGACGTCCGTCGCTCCATCGCATGACTTAATTACGCGGTCGCGGCCCTGGTATAAAATCACAGTTCACCATGTCCACTAAACTTCCCGTAGGCATCCTGGGTGCCACCGGCATCGTCGGGCAGCGGTTCATCCAGATGCTCGAACAGCACCCGTGGTTCGAGGTGGCGTGGCTGGCCGCGTCCGACCGTTCGGAAGGCCGCACCTACGCCGAGGCCGCGCGCTGGCGTTTGAAAACCGCCATCCCCGCCAACGTCGCCAAGATGAAAGTTGCTCCCGCCAAGCCCGAAGGCGCCCCGAAAATTATCTTCGCCGCCCTCGATGCCTCCATCGCTCGCGAACTGGAGCCGCGGTTCGCCGCCGCCGGTTGCGCCGTCGTCTCCAATTCGAGCGCCTTGCGCATGCAGGCCGACGTTCCCCTGGTCATTCCGGAAGTCAACGGCGACCACATCCAGCTCATCGAAACCCAGCCCTGGCGGCGCAAGTCCGGAGGCTTTGCCGTCACCAACCCCAACTGCTCGACCATCGGGCTGGTGCTCGCCCTGGCTCCGTTGCATCGTCGCTTCACGCTGGAGACGGTCATGGCCGTGACCATGCAAGCGGTCAGCGGCGCCGGATATCCCGGAGTCGCTTCCTTAGATATTCTCGGCAACGTCGTCCCCTATATCGCCAAAGAAGAAGAGAAGATGGAAGAGGAGACGCAAAAGTTGCTGGGGACGCTGAACGGCGGGCGCGTCGACCCCGCTCCCTTTGCCATGAGCGCGCAATGCAATCGCGTCCCGGTGGAAGATGGCCATACCGAGTCGGTTGCGATTCGCCTGCAACAGAAAGCGACGCCGGAGGAAATCATCGCCGCCTGGAACGATTTTCGCGCCGAACCGCAGCAACTGCGCCTACCCAGCGCACCCGCGCAACCGGTCGTGTACATGACCGCGCCCGACCGTCCGCAACCGCGCTTCGATTGCGACCTCGGCGCAGGCATGACCACCGCCGTCGGCCGCTTGCGCAAGTGCAACGTCCTCGACTGGAAATTCACCGTCCTCTCGCATAACACGATCCGTGGCGCCGCCGGTGCCGCGATTCTGAACGCCGAGTTGCTGAAAGCGAAAGGATATTTCGGGTGAGAAGCGTTTTCACCACAGAGACACAGAGGCACCGAGGAAAGCGGAATCATGTCTGCGCATTCCCAATTCTTGACGACGAACCGTCGAAACAGATGAGGCCGACCTCGCTTCCATCGGTTTTCTCTGTGTCTCTGTGGCTCTGTGGTGAGTCCTTCGCTAGTCGCAAGGAGCACCCTCGCCCATGATCGTCATGAAGTTCGGCGGGACCTCCGTACAAGACGCGAAAGCGATCGAGCGCGTAGCCCACATCGTCCAGGGCCGCTTGGCCGACCGTCCCGTGGTTGTGGTCAGCGCCATGGCCAAGGTCACCGATTCCCTGCTCGCCATGGGCAAGGCCGCCGGAGGCGGCGATCGCAAGACCGCTCTCAAAATGGCGCGCGCCCTGCGTGAACGCCACTACGACACCGCCGGAGAACTTCTCGGCACCGCCCTGTTCACCGAATTTCACGGCGACCTGGGCGCCGACTTCGAGGATCTTGACGAGCTGCTGCGCGGCATTGGCGCAGTCGGTGAGATCACTCCCCGCACTTACGATTACGTAGCCTCGTTCGGTGAAGTGCTTTCCAGCAAGATCGTGGCCGCCGCTTTCGTCGCCCGCGGATTGCCCGGCGCGCACCTGGATTCGCGTCAGTGTCTGCTCACCGACAGCAGCTATACTCGCGCGGTTCCTCAATTCGAGGAAACCAACGAGCGCCTGCAAAAGAAGCTTCAGCCTCTGATCGAGGCGGGCAAGGTTCCGGTGATGGGCGGATTCATTGGTTCGAATCGTGCCGGCATCACCACCACCATCGGCCGCGGAGGCTCCGATTTCTCGGCCGCGATTTTTGGCGCCGGCCTCAATGCCGAGCGCATCGAAATCTGGACCGACGTTGACGGCATGATGACCACCGACCCCCGCCTTTGTCCCGAGGCCCGCCGCATCAAGGTCATCAGCTTTGACGAAGCCGCGGAACTTGCCTACTTCGGCGCCAAGGTCCTGCATCCCGCAACCGTGCTGCC
>JBGPFV010000337.1:0-3275 GCA_041483535.1 Terriglobia bacterium
CTTCGATGCGGGCGGTGCGCTGCGTGTGGGACCGGAATCGGCGGGCGCCGATCCGGGACCGATCTGCTACGGCCGCGGAACCGAGCCCACGGTGACCGATGCCAACTTGCTGATGGGGCGTCTTCGCCCCAACCGCTTTCTAGGCGGCGAGTTCACGCTCGACTTTGAAAGAGCGCGCCGGACTACATCCGACTGGCTGAAGAAACAGGGCTCGCGCTTGAGCCTGCAACAATTTTCCGCCGGCGTCGTGCGTGTGGTGAACGCCAATATGGAGCGGGCCTTGCGTGTCGTTTCCATCGAACGGGGGTACGACCCGCGTGACTTTACGCTGGTGGCGTTCGGCGGTGCGGGCGGCCTTCATGCTTGCGAACTAGCGGATGCGCTGGCGATCCCGACGGTGATGATTCCGGCGCGACCGGGCGCGCTTTCGGCGTTCGGGATCCTGGTCAGCGATGTGGTGAAAGATTACTCGCGCACGCTGCTCTGGCGGTTGGCCGATGGCTTACCGCAAGCGAAACTGCAGAAAGAATTTCGCAAGCTGGAAGCGGCGGCACACCAGGAATTCCGCGCGGAACGGTGGCGCGGCGGGCTTCATTACGAAAGGAGTCTTGACCTGCGGTATCGCGGTCAAGGCTATGAACTGAATGTGCCCGCCACCGATAGGGATAAGGATAAGGACAAAGTCATCGCCCGCTTCCACGACGAACACCAGCGCCGTTATGGATATCACCACGCGAGACGAGAGATTGAGTTGGTAACGTTGCGTCTGCGCGCTCGTTTGCGCACGACTCGGCAATCCCACCCCGAATCAAAAGTTGTGCGGCCGCGAACGGGAGGGAAGCCGCCGCGCACAGTGCCCGCCGAACACGCACCCGTGTTCTTTCACGACCAGGCCGTGGCTACGCCCGTGTTTGAACGCGAGGACCTTGTCCCTGGCCGATCCTTGAAAGGACCGGCTGTGATCACGGAATACAGCGCGACCACGGTGATTCCAGCGGGAAAAAGATTTTGGGTGGATGCCTCGGAAAACCTAGTGATTAAGATCAGGTGATTAAGATCGGGTAGGCCGCTCCGCTGAGTGCGCGGATCACTCTTCGTCCGGTTCTTTCTTCTCCTCGATCGCCATGTCCTTCAATTCACTGGACTCGAACACGTCCCCACATTCCTGGCATTCGACATATTCGGACTCTTCGTCGCGGGAGACGATCTGCACCCGGGGATGCTTGCACTGCTCGCGGCTGACTTTCTCTTGGGGAGATTGCGACGGCTGACTAGGCGTCATAAACTTGCCGGTTGTCCATCTCTTGAAGGGAATGTGCGTTTTTCCTAAATTGGCGATATTTTGCGTCGGCCCGCTAAGGATGTCAAGTACCCCTCGAAGGCACCAAGGGACAAGGATTCGCTGGGTCCGCTATGATCGTTGCCAGCCCCGACCGAATTTGCGGCGGGTTCGAACGAAACGAATCTCGAAGTAAAGAAATATGGCCACCTTTTTCCCCGACGCGCGGTCCGCGACGGCTGCTGAGTTCACCGATTGCGGCACGAGGCAGCCGATCTCTCGTGCAGCGGCCTGCCGGTTGCTGCGCGCCGGCGACGACCTGCTGCCTTCCCTGCTCTCGGCGGCGCAACGGGCCCGTGCCCGATTCAAGCCGGGAGTCATCACCTATTCCCGCAAGGTGTTTCTTCCCTTGACGAATCTTTGTCGCGACTACTGCGGCTACTGCACATTCCGGCGCGACCCTGGCGAGCCCGGTGCGTACACCATGACGCCCGACGAGGTGATGGAAGTAGTGCGCGCGGGCGGGCGTTTGGGATGCACCGAGGCGCTGTTCAGCTTGGGCGACAAACCGGAACTGCTTTTTCCCCAGATGCGCGACACGCTGCGGCGGTTCGGATATAAGTCCACGCTCCATTATCTGGAAGCGATGTGCGAAAAAGTGTTGCGCGAATCGAGTCTGCTGCCCCATCCCAATCCCGGGCTGATGAGCGCGGAATGGCTGGAACGGCTGTCGCGCGTGGCCCCGAGCATGGGGCTCATGCTGGAAACGACCAGCGCGCGGCTGCTCGCGAAAGGCGCCGCGCACGACAACGCTCCCGACAAAGAACCGGCGAAGCGCCTGCGCGTAATTGAGGATGCGGGGCGGCGGAAGATTCCTTTTACCACGGGAATTCTGATCGGAATTGGCGAGACGCTGGAGGAGCGCGTGGATTCGCTGATCGCGATTCGCGACTTGCATGAAAGGTATGGGCACATTCAGGAAGTGATCGTCCAAAACTTCCGCGCCAAGCCTGCGACGCCGATGGCACGCTGGCCCGAACCCGGCCGCGGGGAAATGCTGCGCACGCTGGCCGTGGCGCGGCTCCTGATGCCGGAGATGAATATTCAAGCGCCGCCGAATTTGTCTGACCCGCACTATGCCGATCTGCTCGAGGGCGGCATCAACGACTGGGGCGGAGTTTCGCCGCTGACGCCGGATTTCATCAATCCGGAAAAGCCGTGGCCGCATCTGGACGACTTGCAACTGCGGACCGAGGCGAAAGGATTCGAGTTGCGCCAGAGGTTACCGGTTTATCCTGAGTTCGTGGAACAAGCAGCGGCCCACTGCGATTTGTTGGCGCAGCGTCTCGGCGCGGCTGCTGACGCTGAGGGCTACGCTCAAAGAAAGAGGGCGGCATGATCACGGTTCTGACTGGCGGCACGGGCGGCGCCAAATTCGTGGATGGATTGCGGCAAATCGTTCGTCCGGAAGAGCTGACCATCATCGTGAACACCGGCGACGACATGCTCTGGTGGGGGTTGTATGCTTCGCCCGATCTGGATTCGATCACCTACATGCTGGCTGGGAGACTAAGCCAGGAGCGCGGTTGGGGCGTGAAGGGCGACACTTTTTTTTGTCTGAATGCCATGGGGCAGCTGGGACAACCGATATGGTTTCATGCCGGCGATCGCGATCTGGCCACGCACATTTTCCGCTCGAAACTGCTTGCCGACGGCAAGACGCTCAGTGAAGCCACCGCTGAGATCGCGGCCAGGTTTGGCGTGAAAGCGCGCATTCTGCCGATGAGCAATTCGCGGGTGGAGACGCGGGTCTTGACTCCGGCGGGAGACTTGAGCTTTGAAGAATATTTCGTTCAACGGTGGTATCAGGATCCCGTGGAATCGGTGCGGTTCGCCGGCGCGTCGGATGCGGAACCGGCGCCGGGAGTGATCGAGGCAATCCGCTCGGCCGATCTGGTGCTGCTGGCGCCGAGCAATCCGGTAACCAGCATCGCGC
>JBGPFV010000338.1:0-3268 GCA_041483535.1 Terriglobia bacterium
AGCATCTGCTGCTGGTTCTTGCTTTCGATTTCGGGATGCATGGTGCGCGCCAGCGCCTTGGACGATTCCTTCGCGGCGATGCGGATGGCTTTGCCGGTGCTCACGTCCACGAAGGTGGCGGCCATCTTTCCCCAGTCGCGAAATTTCAGGGCGCGCTTTCCGAGACGGCATCCGGTGACCACGGCTATGGCGTCGGTGGCGCAGCGGTCGATTTCGACGAAGGTGACCAGGCGTTTACGATCTTTACCGCGCGGATCTTCAATGCCCAGCTTTTCGAGCCCAAGCATGGCCAGGCGTACACCCAGCACCTGACCGGCGCAGAGATGGCCGTGGGCGACTTCGGCTTCGCGAAGATAATCGTCTAGGGTGAACATTTGTGATTTGAACATTGTAGTCGTGGAGCTATGAGCCTGGAAACGTGCTTTGGAGAGAACGCGTTGCAACTTGGCTGGAAGACTCGGCGGGGTAGGGGTCCTTCGACTCCGTATGCCCTGCGTTTCACGCAGGGCATGCTCCGCTCAGGATGACAGTTCTTTTGGAGCACTCGGCAAGACGCGGGTGCTACTTTCTGCGCCAGCGGACACCGTCTTTTGTATTCTCCACGATGATGCCCGCCGCGGTCAGTCCGGCGCGGAGTGCGTCGGAGGCTTTGAAATTTCGCGCCTTGCGCGCGGCTTCCATTTGGGCCAGCTTCTGGTTGACTTGTTCGTCGGTGAGTTGCGCGGAGCCGGCGAATTCCATCAATTCGGGGCTGATTTCCTTTTCACGGTCTTCCGCGCGGGCCCAGTCGAGGATGGCTTTCATCTTCGGCTGGTCGTCATCTTTCAACACGCCGAATATCTCATCAAATTTGTCCAGCGCTCCGAGTAGCGGTTTCACATCGTCCTGGCGAACTTCCGCGGCATCGAGTGCCGTATTCGCTTTGCGCAACATGTCGAACATGGCGGCCTGCGCCTCGGCGGTGTTCAGATCGTCGTCGAGTGCGCTTGTCATCTTTGCGATGGTTTCGTCCGCCAGTTGCGCCATCTGCTGGGTCGCACCGGCGGGGAACTGCGTGCTCGTCAGGCGGAAGCGGAAGTTGCGCAGTTTCTCCACCGAACTTGCCGCCGATTTCAAGCCATCGAAAGTGAAGTTCAATTGATTGCGATACGGCACCTGCGTCAGCAGCCAGCGAATCGACGACGGCTTGTGCCCGCGCAGCACGAGATCCCGGATGGTGAAGAAATTTCCCAGACTCTTCGACATCTTCTGGCCCTCGACCAGCAGAAAACGCGCATGAAACCAATAGCGTGCAAGTTGCTGGCCGCTGAGCGACTCCGACTGCGCGATTTCGTTCTCGTGATGTGGAAAAATCAGATCTTCGCCGCCGGCGTGCAGGTCGAAACTCGGCCCCAGTTGCTCCATCGACATCACCGAGCATTCGATGTGCCAGCCCGGACGCCCCGGCCCGATCACGGTGTCCCACGAGGCTTCGCCCGGCTTCGGAGCCTTCCAGAGGGCGAAGTCGCGGGCGCTGTCCTTTTCGTATTCGTCGAGGTCCACGCGCGCGCCGTCGGCCATGCCGGCAAAATCTTTTTTCGAAAGCTTGCCGTATTCGGGAAATTTCGCGATGCGGAAATAGTAAGAACCCTCGTCGGTGCGGTAAGCGAAACCTTTCTTTACCAGTTCGGCAATGAAGCCGGCCATGGCGTCGATATGTTCGGTGGCACGCACCAGTACCGGTTGCTCGATGCTCAACGTGGCCGAATCTTCCAGAAAAGCCTGGGTAAACTTCGCAGTGTACTGCTGCACGGTCACGCCGTCGCGGGCGGAGTTGCGAATGATCTTGTCGTCCACGTCGGTGATGTTCATGACGTAGCGGACGTCGTATCCGCTCTGGCGCAGAAAGCGATAGAGAAGATCGACGGCGATAAATGTGCGGAAATTGCCGATGTGGCCGTAGTCATAGACGGTCGGCCCGCAAGCGTACATGCGGACGCGGTTGCCGTCGAGCGGATGGAAGTCTTCGATCTTCGCGGAAAGAGTGTTATAGAGGCGCAGTGCCATGAATGAGTTCGCGAGCGCGGTACGAATCTTTCATTCTAGGTGCCCGCTGGAAAAGGGGTCAAATGGGGCTGAGCGGCTGCGGAAAAAGTCGCATTGCAAGCAGCGGCCCTCAGCGGCTAAAGCCGGCGTTGATTTTGCGATAGTTACGGCGCGGCTGAAGCCGCGCCCCTTCAAAACAACGTCAAAACCGGAGTTCTTCCGCAGCCTGCTAAGGCAGAATCGCTACGCTTTGAGTGGGGACGCGTGCGCATGCAGCCGGTGCTGCACCAGTAACGCGTAGTGCACGGCGGAAACGATGGTGAAGAGGAAGGTGGCGCGGAGGAAGGTGAGGCGCGCAATCCAGACCCAGCGTACGGGCTCGATCGGCAACAGCAGCACGAAGAAAATTGCGGCCACCTGGGCGAAGGTGTTGGCTTTGCCGAAGATGCTGGGGCGAAAATCGCGCAGGCCGGCAATCATGAAGAGCACGCCGCTGATCAGCAGGATGGAGATGTCGCGGCTGAACACCACCACCGTAAATTTCCAGGGGATCATGTGTTCGATGGAGAGCACAAGAAACAGAGTGCTCATCAGCAGCTTGTCGGCGATGGGGTCGAGATACTGGCCGAGCACGGTTTGCTGATGCAGGGTGCGGGCGAGAAGGCCGTCAAGGCCATCGCTCAATCCGGCGAAAACGAACAGCGCCAGCGCCCATTTGAAATCGTGCTTGAGCAGATTGATGACGATGAACGGCAGGATAATCATGCGCAACAACGTGAGCTGGTTGGGCGCGGTCAGGATCTGCCGGTAGTTCACCGCTGTTTCTCTCCTCCCGGTCGTCCTCCGGCGCGGCCGAGAAATTCGCTCACCAGAAGCGGGACGGGATCCTGCCCGGTCTTCTGCGCGAAGCGCTGGGCGAGCGAGAGGATGTCTCCCTCGGGAAGGTCGAGTTCCATGCGCTCCACGCGGTGCATGGGAAAGAAGACAACGCCGGAGGTGAAGGGCTCGCCGCTCTTGATCTGCGAGGCCAGGTTGTCGAACGCCGCGACGTCAACGCCGCGCAGGCTAAGACCTTCCGCCGCGAGATGGAGAATCGCGCCCCAGAATTTTTCGCGCGGGTTGGTCAAGGTCGCGATCACGAGCGCGCCGGGACGGAAGGGGCTGACAGTTTGCGGGTCCTGATAAAAGCTAGTGCTGGGCACGCTGCGATTGTCGTCTGTGGGGGAGGGAAAATGCAAACGGA
>JBGPFV010000339.1:0-3250 GCA_041483535.1 Terriglobia bacterium
ACCGCCCTGAAGAAGTTCGACGACTACCTGGCGTCGGAAAAGCCGCTGCAGGTGTCCGCCGAAAAATTGTTTCAGAGCGCGCTCGCCGACGCGCTCACCCACATCGGCCAGATCGCGATGCTGCGGCGGATGGCCGGCGTCCCCATCAGGGGCGAAAACTATTACGTGGCGGAAATCACCGTCGGACGCGTCGGCGGGGAGCAGGCGGCGCCGCGCAAGGAATTTGACTAGACGACGGAGGAGTTTACGTCGTGCCTGCGGTAGATGGCGAATAGCGAACCGCGAACCGCGTGTCGTCCTTGGTCGAAAGGCCGCCGCTGAGTAAAATAGCGGGAAGCGGCCTTCACAAAGGCGCGCAGGAGATGGAATGGCTTCCGGCGATACGGCAACCGCTGTCACCAGCACGATTCCCCAGCTTCCCAATCACAAAGTTAAGATCAAGAAGACGGGCCAGCGTGCCTGCAATGAGAAAAACGAAAAGGGCAAGTTCTGCGGCGGACACCTGAAACGCTGGTTCTACGCCGCCGACGTGCTGGAACAGGAGTGCGGTGACGTGGAGAAAGCCTGGGGAGCGGACGCCGAAGTGTATCGCTGCGAATTTTGCCAGACGCTCTACCTGCCCAGCCCCGACGATCCGCGTGGGATGAACGTTGCGGGGCGGGGCCAGCTTTCGGTGTTCGGGCTGACGGTTCCTCCGAAGGAAGAAAAGAAGGCGTAGAGACGCGGCTTGCCGCGTCTCCGGATGTGGGGGGAGACGGGGCAAGCCCCGTCTCTACAGGCAAGGCGATTCGAAGGCCGGAGGGGTGCCGGCTTCTGTGAACGTTTCTGAACTCATCTACGACTGGAATCTTCTCTATCCGAAGTCGCTGCATCCGCCGGGACCGGTGCGCCTGACCGATGAAACGCTGCGCGACGGTTTACAATCGCCTTCGGTTCGCGATCCTTCCATCGAGCAGAAGATCGAGATCCTGCACTTGATGGAGGCGCTCGGCATCAACACGCTCGACCTCGGGCTGCCCGGGGCCGGCCCACGCGCGGTCGAACATGTCACCGCGCTGGCGCGCGAAATCGTCGCCCACAAAATGAAGATCACGGCGTACTGCGCCGCCCGCACGCACGCCAACGACATTCGCCCCATCGCCGAGATCGTCCAGAAAACCGGCCTGGCCATCGAGGTCGCCGCGTTTTTCGGAACCAGCCCCATCCGCCGCTACACCGAGGGCTGGAACGGAGAGTTCCTGCTTCAAACCACGGAAAAGGCCGTCCAATACGCGGTCTCGCTGGGCCTCGAAGTCATGTACGTCACCGAAGACACCACCCGTTGCGATCCGGAAACGGTGAAGCAGCTCAACTCCGTGGCCATCAACTGCGGCGCGCACGCTCTGGTGCTCTGCGACACGGCCGGACACGCGACGCCCATGGGTACGGTCGCGCTGGTTAAGTTCGTACTGGAACAAGTGGTCAAGCCGACGGGCGAAAAAATTCGTGTCGACTGGTACGGGCACTGCGACCGGGGACTGGCGACCGCGAACGCCATGGCGGCACTGGTGGCGGGCGTGGATTGCGTGCATGCGACGGCGCTCGGCATCGGAGAGCGCGTTGGCAATACGCAGATGGATCAGATGCTGGTCAACCTGAAGCTCATGGGCATCGCGCCCTGGGACAAGCAGGACCTGACCAAACTCAAGCAATATTGCGAGGCCGTCTCCGCCGCCACCGGCATTCCGATTCCGGCAAACTATCCCGTGGTGGGTGAGGACGCGTTCCGCACCGCCACCGGCGTTCACGCCGCCGCCGTCATCAAAGCGTATAAGAAGAAAGATATTGAACTGGCAAACACGGTCTATTCCGGAGTGCCGGCGCAATACTTCGGCCTGGAGCAGATCATCGACATCGGCCCCATGAGCGGGAAATCCAATGTCCTTTTCTGGCTGGAACATCGCGGTATTCGGGCGAACGACGAGGTGGTCGAACGCATCTACAAGTGCGCCAAGTCAAGCGACCACACGCTAAGCGAAGCCGAAATCATGGAGTGCGTGCAAGCAACGCGCTGAACTCGCTGTAGAGACGGGGCTTGCCCCGTCTCCGCGGTGGGAGACGCGGCAAGCCGCGTCTCTACAGGAGATTTAACTCCGGCTCCCGCGCCAGCTCCGGACTCGGCACCGTCTCTCCCTCCAAACCTCCAACCACTTGTGCCGCGCCGTCAAGAGAATCACCAAGGGCACGCCGATGCTTGACACTCGATTCAGCGTCCTGTAGTGTCCGCCAACAAGAGGCTAAAATTCAGGGAGTCCATGGAATCGTCCGATTCGAAGCCTACGCGCAGTAGTTCGTCGTCGAAATCCCGCGCCAAATCCGCTCCCTCCCGCAAACCGTCGCAGCTGGCCGCGATCACCATCCGCGACGTTGCCGAGCGCAGCGGATTTTCTTCCGCCACGGTTTCCATCGTCCTGAACAACGCCCCGCTGGCGCGTTACATTCCCGACACTACCAAAGGAAAAATCCATCGCGCCGCCCAGCATCTCGGATATCGTCCCAATTTGTTTGCGCGCTCGTTGCGCGGCCGGCGCAGCCACACCGTGGGCGTCATGGTGTTCGACATGACCGATCCTTATTGCACGCTGGTGCTACGCGGCATCGAGAACACGCTTTACCAATCCTCTTATCTTCCTATCCTCACCGATGTCCACAACGAGCGCAGCCGCTTCGAACGCTATCTGGAGATGCTGCTGGACCGCCGCATCGAGGGCCTGGTCGTCCTCGCCAACTGGCTGTTTGTGGACATCAACGTCCTCGCCGACCTGGAGAAGAACAACATTCCGACCGCGACGGTGGGCCGCGAACTCAAGAACGACAAGATCAGCTCGGTGATCGTTGACAATGCCGCCGGCGCCCACGCCGCGCTCGAACATCTGCATTCGCTTGGCCATCGCAAGATCGCGTTCATCCGCGGGCCGCGTCCACTGTCCGACACCGAGCCGCGCTGGCGTGGCGTGCGCACGCTGGCCCGCGAACGTGACCTCGAACTCGATTCGCGGTTGATTGTCGACCTACCTGAATCGGGAGATCCGTTTTCAAGTTTTGAACAAGGATACAAATTAACGGAGGAATTGCTGCACCGCCGCCGTCCCTTCACCGCGCTGATGGCCTTTGACGACATGACGGCCTTCGGCGCCATCCGCGCGCTTGTCAAAGCCGGAATCCGCGTTCCCGAGCAATGCTCGGTGGTGGGCTTTGACGATGTCGCAAC
>JBGPFV010000340.1:0-3221 GCA_041483535.1 Terriglobia bacterium
CTTTCCTGTTGATTGCAATCGTCGCTTTTGTGCTGATGGAAATGCAGCACTCCGTCGCCGGCGAACCCACCCACGCCCAGGATCCACGCGCGGCCTCGCCCCGCGCTGCCTCGCCAACCCAGCGCATGGCCTACGCTCTGCTGGCGATTGCTCCGGCGCTGATGCTGATGATCCTGGCCGGGAGTTTCCTGATCTTCTTCTTGCTTCCCCGCGTTTCGTCACGCTACTTGACCGCTTACACTCCGGCAAGCGATATCTCCACCGGCTTCACCGATCGCGTGCAACTGGGCCGTATCGGACAGATTCAGCAGTCCAGTGCCGTCGTCATGCACATCGAGATCCAGAACGATCTGCAAGGCGCTTACGACCTGAAGTGGCGTGGGGTCGCGCTCAACAATTTTGACGGCCAGGTCTGGTCGAATTCGTTTGCGCAAACCCAGGTGCGGCCAGCCGGAGACGGCAGCTATCGGCTGGCGCCTGTGGTGGACCCGCGTGCCGCGTCCGTGGCCGCGAGCCGATCTATTCATTACCGCGTCCTGATGGAGCCGCTCGGGACCAACGTATTTTTTCTGGCGGAGTGGCCGCGGCGTCTCACCGGAAATTTCCGGCAGGTGAGTACGGACGCCGGAGGAGCCGTCTTCGACCTCGATGCCGAGCACCCCATCAATCGCTACGAAGCCGAATCGCAATTCCCTGAAATCGACGCCGACGAGCTTCGTCTGGCTCCGAACACCGCATCCGGAGACATGGACCGGTACCTGAATCTACCGCCGCTCGATGTTCGCATTGCGAGGTTGGCGGAGGATATCACCGCGCACGCTCCTAGTAACTATGAGAAGGCGGTCGCGGTGGAGCGGTATCTTTCCACCCACTTCGGATACACGCTGGAGTTGCCGAGCACGGTGCCTCGGGATCCGCTGGCCTATTTCCTGTTCGAGCGGAAAAGGGGTCACTGCGAGTACTTCGCCAGTTCGATGGCGGTGATGCTGCGCTCGTTGCGCATTCCGTCGCGAATTGTGACGGGCTTTCACGGCGGGGAATACAACGACCTCACCGGCCAGTATGTGGTACGCGCCAGTGACGCCCATTCGTGGGTCGAGGCTTACTTCCCCGGGTCTGGTTGGATCAGTTTTGATCCCACACCGGCGGGGAGTCCGACGGGGCGGTGGTCGAGAATGGATCTCTATCTGGACGCGGCGGCATCGTTTTGGCGCGAATGGATTATCAACTACGATGTCGGCCACCAGCGCACCTTAAGCAAGGATGCGGCCACCAGCAGCCGGCTTTTCTTTGCGCAGGCTCGCCAGTGGATCGCGCGGCAACATGGCGCCCTGCTGCGCTGGGCACGGCGCGCGCACCGCCACTTCACCGCTTTTCCCGTGCGCTGGTTGGGCGGGCTCATTGCCTTCACGTCCGTCCTGATCGCGCTGCGGAATATCCGGCGCCTGATCGAAGGACTGCGGGCCCGTAGTCTGCGAGCGCATCCCGAGCGCGCCCCGCGCGAATCGGCCGCGCTTTGGTATGACCGGATGGTGGACCGCATGGCGCGGCTGGGCTGGCGCAAGTCCCCGTCACAAACGCCGCTGGATTTCGTCGCCGCCATTCAGGAAACGGCACTGCAGGAAAAGGTCGCCCGGTTTACCCGCGCTTACGAATCTGCCCGCTTCGGCAAGTCGGTGGAGGACGCTCTAAGCCTGCCCGAGCTTTTCAAGGACGTCACGACGCTGGAAACGGCGGATTCCAGAAAGACGCCAAACCGCGCCGCCACCGGCTAGCCAGGACGTTGCCTCGCCACGCGAGTATATCCGTTGGGGTTATTCACTCCAGGCATGACATACAGCGCTGTCGTGCTCTTCGTGGGGAAACTCTGACTAAGCTGGTTTGCCGGTCCCCACGATTCAATAAGGGACAGTTGTTCAGAGTGCTAAAATGCCTCCGGAACTGTTCTACAACTTCCACAATACGGCGATGCAATCAAGGAGTCGAAAATGAAGAAGTGTCTTTTTCTGCCATTGGCGGTTGGCGTGGTCCTTATTCTTGCCGTTGGCCTGAGTGCGAAGAATCTCGACACGAAGGGCAAAGCATGGCTTGACGCCCATACCGACCCTGCTGCAATCAATGTGAACGGTGACTGGCATGCAAAGGAATGGGGCAAGATTGTCCTGAATCAAGCTCAAGGCAGCAGAGACTTGACCGGAAGGGGCGACGGCTGGGACATCACGGGCGTCGTCAGCGGCAAGCAAGTCTTCCTGCTCTTTTCCAGTCATCGCACAGTTGTCTATTCCGCCGAATTAACCTCCGAAAGCGACAACAGCCTCAACGGGTCTTACTCCAAGGGATTCATGAGTGAGAAGACGAAGGGCAGGCCCATGCACCTGACCAAACAGTAGCCAAGCGGCGGCCCAAGCCCGAACTTCAGTGGGATTGGCGGAATGCGTGTGCTCCCGCGCAAAACTAAGGTGGTCAACGGGCGCGAGGCGCGCACGATATCTCATCCTAAGGAGCTACTCGTTATGAAATTGCGATTGAGTACAGGCGTGGCACTTTTGTTTGTTCTCCTAGCGCCCCTGGCAGTCCGGGCGGAGTTGTCCAAGCAAGAACGAGAGGCCGCCCAGAAAATGATCTCGGGCACCTTGTATCTGCGGGTGCAGGTTCCCTATAAGTTCGGCAGGGGCGCCTGGGCCCCCTATTCGGAGTCGCTGCTGGAGGTCTCTCCGGCGGGGCTCAGCACCGAGCGCAAGATGGCCGTGCCGCTTAAGAAGCACGAAGAAATATATTGGGGGTACTTGGCGAATACCCCCGTGAACAACGGCAAGCTGGTATCGGAGGGAGGCAAGCTGGTGGTCTGGATGGAGCGGGTCGAGCCCAATACCGAGGTCGCCGTCGACTTTATCGATATCAAGTCCATGGACGACTTCACCAAGGCCTTCAACATGACTTTTTCGAAAGTGCCGCTGCAGAACGAGCATCCGGAGTGGCCGTCGGCGGTGCGGGAGGGGATTGCCGCGGGCAAACTGGTGGTGGGCATGACCGTAGAGCAGGCCGAAATCGTGGTGGGCGCCCCCCTCAGCGTCTCCGCCGGCGAGGAGAACGGATCGAAGACCGAAACCTGGCTTCTCCGTCAGGATCCGGGCAACGTTCTCGGATGGAACAGGAAACACGGGGCATGGAAGAAGGTGAGTAGGGAGACGGGCTTCCCCGCCAAGATAACGTTCGCGGAC
>JBGPFV010000341.1:0-3196 GCA_041483535.1 Terriglobia bacterium
CATGCCCGCCATGGCGAGGGAAGCGCCCATCAACTGGAGGAACCCGCGGCGGGAGACCGAATCGAGCCACTCCGAAGCGCCCTTGGGAAATTCGCGGTGCAGCATGTCCTGAAATTCGGGCGACCCTGCGAGTTCTTCCAGGCTGCGCCAGTACTCGGGCCCCTTCGTCTGCTGTAATTGCCGCTCGACCGTGGCCCGGTCGAGCTTCTTGCCGGGACAGACGTCTTCGCGTTTTGATTTACCGTTTTCCATCTTTGTGGCTAACGTCCTAACTCCGGAAATTCAATCCCCATTTCCGTCTTCCATCGTGAGATTTCAGCCATCGCAAGAGGTCAGCGATGACACGTGTTACAGCTTGTGATGTCCTCGACGGTGCGCAGCTGGTATTTCTTCACCAGTGCTGAACCCAGCGAGTCCTGGTCGGTATACCTGGTGCCGTCGACCTGTACCGGCGCCGCTGCGGAGGGCGGTTGGTAGCGCATGTTGAATACCTGCTCGCGCGGGCGTAGAAAGTTCTCCGGCGCACGGTGGCAGTTGAGGCACCACTCCATCTGCAGCGATGCCTCCTGGTACGTAAGCGGCATCTGGTCCACGGCCCCGTGGCAGTCATTGCAGCCAACGCCCTTGGCGACGTGAATGCTGTGGTTGAAATAAACGAAGTCCGGCAGTTGGTTGACGCGCACCCACTGGAGCGACTCGCCGCTTCGATAGCTGGCGCGAACCGGCTCAAGCATGGGCGCGTTCGTCCAAATCTGCGAATGGCAGTTCATGCAGGTCTTGGTGGGCGGAATGCCCGCGAAGCTCGATTGCTCGACCGAGGTGTGACAGTAGCGGCAGTCGATGCCGAGCCCGGTCACGTGGTGCTGATGGCTGAACGGGACAGGCTGCGACTTCCTGAC
The DNA here is from genome assembly GCA_041483535.1 of Terriglobia bacterium. Lineage (GTDB taxonomy): Bacteria > Acidobacteriota > Terriglobia > Terriglobales > Acidobacteriaceae > Acidiflorens. Next base: position 900 of record JBGPFV010000341.1, read on the forward strand.
TCCGGCGTAGGTGATGTAAGGAGAGCGTTCCACTTGCACCATGACCCAAAACAGCCCGGCGGCTCCCAAAACAGTCAGGATCATAGAGGCCCGGGCGATTGCATTAATGCTACGTGGAAAGATCTGCATTGATGGTGAGTTTTTGGTATTGCGAAATTCGCTCTCGCCAGTCCCGCGCGACGCCACCCGTATGCCCTACGTCACGTAGCACTGTGATACATGATAGTGAAACAAGCGAGTATAACAGGTACACGGAAAAATAAAATACGTCGCGCGGCTTTTCTTTTACGCCGTTCCATAGCTCAATTCGAAATTGCTCCTGCAAGAATGCGAAAGCATTTCTTCTTCGGTTAGAGGAACCGGACTGCTACCACGATGCAGAAAAAATCGGTCTTGGCATCAGGACATCGCTTCAGCGCAGGTTCATGACCAGGAGTTTTGGTTCCGTCATCTCCTGAATCGCGTCGCGTAAGCCCTCGCGGCCCAGTCCGGAATCTTTAATTCCGCCATAGGGCATGTTGTCGATGCGGAAGGTGGGAACGTCGCCGGCGATCAAACCGCCGACTTCGAGTTCGTCGTAGGCCTGAAAGATGAGGGTGGCGTCACGGGTAAAAAGTCCGGCCTGCAGGCCGTAGGCGGAACTGTTGACCTGCTTCAGCGCGGACGCAAAATCGGTATAGGGCTCGACGGTCACCACCGGCGCAAAAATTTCCTGGCAATTCACTTTCATGTTGGGCTTGGTGCCGGTAAGCACGGTGGGTTCGAACAGGGAACCTTTGCGGTTGCCGCCGCAGAGCAGACGCGCGCCGCCGCGAACCGCCTCCTGCACCCAGTCGGCGGCGCGGATGGCGTCGCTTTCCCGGATGAGCGGGCCGATGTCGCTCGCCTCATCGAGCGGATCGCCGACTTTCAGTTTGCCGACTCCCGCCAGCAACAACTCGGTGAATCTTCCATAGATGGAGTGCTCGACCAGAATGCGCTGCACGGAAATGCACGACTGGCCGGCGTACGCGAAGCCTCCGGTAACGCAGCGGTCGGCGGCGTAGGCGAGATCGGCGTCGCTGTGCACGATGACGCCGGAATTGCCTCCCAGTTCGAGAACAACTTTTTTCTTTCCCGCGTTGTTCTTGATGGCCCAGCCAACCGTGGCGCTGCCCGTGAAGCTGATGAGCTTAATGCGTTCATCGGTAACGAGCAGACCGGAATCTTCGTTGGCGAGCAAAACCGCGTTGAATCCGCCATCGGGCCACCCCGCTTGCTGAATCACTTCAGCCAGCAGCAGTGCGCTGAGCGGCGTCTCGGGCGCGGGCTTGAGCACCATGGAACAGCCGGCGGCGATCGCCGGAGCGACTTTGTGGGCGACCAGGTTCAAGGGGAAATTGAAGGGAGTAATACCGGCGATGGGGCCAAGCGGGAAACGTTTGACGATGCCCCAGCGTCCGGCAGTCGACTGCTGCCAATCCAGAGGTAAATATTCGCCGTAGCCGCGAACCGTCTCTTCGGCGGCGATGTTGAAGGTAAAGACGGCGCGCTCGACTTCGGTGCGAGCGCTCTTGATGGGCTTGCCCGCTTCCAGCGCAATGGTGTGGGCAAATTCTTCTTTGCGATCACGAATGCCGGCGGCGATCTGGCGCAGCACTCGTTGGCGCTCGAAGGCGGGCAGGCGGCGGGTGGTGCCGAAAGCCTTGACGGCGGCGGCGATGGCAGCTTCCGCGTGTTCGCGGCTTCCCTGGCGGACATGCGCGATCAGGGCGCCGTCGTAGGGCGCGCGCACGTCGACGATGTCACCTTCTTCCAGCCACTTCCCATCCAGAAAAAAGCCGTGGGTTGCAACCGGAGTCAACGTCATCTGGGCCATGCCTCTACCTCTTTCTCTTTCGAGCGCACTCATGCATTTGTGATTTGCGTTTGATGATTCGATTCTTGATTTGTGTCTGACGATTCGCGGTCTGTGCGGCGACTGGTGAACTGACTAAAGGGCTTCCAAAAAACCTTGCGCTTTGGAACACGTTCGGCACCCCAGAAGCAATTATAGAGCTTCGTGAGAGCGCGTTATCAACAGGAAAAGGTCTCAGGTGTTAGGCCGTAGGTCTCAGGAAAACCACAGGCGGCCCAACTTCGTTCCTGAGACCTGAGGCCCAACACCTAACCGCTGCTCATTTGCCGGTTTGGGGCTTGAAGCGGTCGTCGAGTTCCACCTGGTATCCCGCGACCAGGCGGTTGGTTTCGTTCGCCATTCCGACCACCGACATCAACTCTTTGAACTGGGCGTCGGTCATGCCTTTGTTGATCGCCGA
>JBGPFV010000342.1:0-3162 GCA_041483535.1 Terriglobia bacterium
AGCGCAAAGATGAGCGCGATGACGTGCTCCGCCACCACCGGCCCGTGCACTTCACGCGCATTGGTGAGAATGATGCCGCTGTTGACGAGTTCCGGAAAGATCAGCTGATGAACCGCTGCTGCCGTGGAGTGAATCCATCGCAACTTCTTCGCCGCTGCGATCTGCTGAGGACGGACCGACCAGGAGACGACAATTTCCGCATCGGCGATTTCTTCATCCATGCGCTTGTAGTCGGGAAGATGAACGATTTCAATTTGCGGGAACTCGCGCCGCAATCGCTCCGAAAACCCTGTCGGCACGTTCCACTGGCCAAAAGGATGGCGAACGCAAATCAGCAGCTTGCGGATCGGGTCATCGCATGATTGCGTCATCGGGTGATCTGAAGATCTCTCGGCGTCCTCTGCTAAGGCTTGGGAATCTTGGCCGTTCCCGTCAGGTGGGGGCAGTGCGTCCTTAATCAAGCGGGAGCAGATAGCCGGGCGTTTTCATAGTTCCTCCGAATACGGCGTCGTCGAGCGTACGCATGTCCCATGCACACCAGCCTGTGGGGGTCAGCCTCAGGGTGATGTCGTCCATTGCCGCCATCGTACCGCCTGTCCGAGGGTCGGCCAATGCAGCCTCGCTCATATAGCGCCGGTGGATGCGAACATTGATTTCTCTAGAGAGTTCGCCTGCAACAACATCGACGGTGCACACGGCCACCAAACCCCGCTCCGATGCGGGTTTTCTGATGTCCACCATGAGGGAAGCTTTCGGCCGGGCTGCTACATTGCGAGCCTTGCGAGTCCGCGAAGAGGTCGCCACATACAAACAGCCACCGTCGAACAGATACCAAACCGCCGTAAGGTGTATAGAGCCGTCTTCGTTCTCAGTTGCCAAACTAGCAATGAAGCGCCCCGTCAGAATTTCTTCAGCCCCGGATGGCATAGTGCCTTGCATGGGTACCAGAACCTCGCTACGCGCAAATGATACCTTACGCTTGTCTTGTTCGCTGGACTGCTTGTCGAAGAAGTCTCGGCGGTTCAAGTTTTCAGCGGCTCCCGCAAATCCGAGCCTGTCATTTCTCTTGGTTCCGTAATGCCCAGCATTCCCAAGATCGTCGGCGAAATATCCCGAAGTGACCCATTGGGCTTGAGCGAATACTGCTTTGCTTCCTCTGCCATTACGATAAACGGCACTGGATTGGTCGTATGTGCCGTATGCGGACCGCCGGTCGCCGGGTCGATCATCATCTCGGCGTTGCCGTGGTCGGCGGTAATCAGCATCGCTCCGCCCCTGGTGCGCACCGCTTTTTCGATTTCGCCCAGGCAGGTATCTACTGTCTCGACCGCCTTGATGGTGGGCTCGATCTTGCCCGAGTGCCCGACCATGTCGGCGTTGGCAAAGTTGACGATGATGACGTCGAAGGTGCCGTCGTTCGTGGCTTTGACGACCGCCTCGGCAACGCCGGCGGCGCTCATCTCCGGCTTCAGATCATAGGTCGCGACTTTCGGCGACTGCACCAGCACCCGATCTTCTCCCGGAAAAGGCTGCTCCACGCCACCATTGAAGAAGTACGTTACGTGCGCATACTTCTCCGTCTCCGCCACGCGCAGGTTGCGCAGGTTCAATCCACCCATGACGTTGGCAAGAATGTTGGCCATCGACTCCGGTGGAATCACCACCGGCAGATTGAAATTCTGGTCGTATCGCGTCATGCAAACGTACTTCAGGTTCTTCGGCGAGCGATCGCGTGCGATGGTTGCGTCGAGATCGGCGGCGCCCGGCAAATCGCTCCCGCCCTTCGCGTTCAACCCGCTGTTGCGGCACAGAGCGCGCGTGATCTCGCGCACGCGGTCGGCGCGGAAGTTAAAGCAGATGCAGGAATCGTCGTCGCCGATCTTCGCCAGGCCGTTCTTTGCCAGGCCGTTCTTTGCCAGCGGCCCGCCGCGGGCATCCGTGCAAACAAATGGCAGCACGAACTCGTCGGTCACGCCTTTGTTGTAGGACTCTTTCATGCCCTGCACGGCGTCGGCTTGCGTTCCGCCCTCGGCCTTGCCCTCGACCAGAGCGCTGTAGGCTTTGGCGACGCGCTCCCAGCGGCGGTCGCGGTCCATGGCGTAGTAGCGGCCGCTCACGGTCGCGATCTTGCCCGAGTTGTACTCGCGCATCTTCTGCTGCAGTTGTTCGAGGTAGCCGGCGCCGTTGGTGGGCAGCGTGTCGCGGCCATCCATGAAGGCGTGCACGAACACGCGATCGACTCCGTTCTGCTTAGCCATCTTCAGAAGGGCATAGAGATGTTCCTGCCGCGAATGCACGCCGCCGTCGGATAGCAGACCGAACAGATGCAGCTTGCGGCCCCCGATTCGGGCATTCTTCATGGCTTCGACCAGCACCGGATGCGAGAAGAATTCGCCGTTCAGGATCATCAGGTCGAGGCGCGTGATGTCCATGTGCACAATGCGCCCGGCGCCAATATTCAGGTGGCCGACTTCGCTGTTGCCCATCTGCCCTTCCGGCAGCCCGACGAATGGCCCGCTGGTGTGAATCAGCGTGTTCGGATACTCGCGCAGCAACCGGTCATAGGTCGGCTTGCGCGCCAGGGCGATGGCATTGGCCTTGGTTTCGGCACGGTATCCCCAGCCGTCGAGAATGATGAGGACGAGAGGTTTAGGACGGGACATAAAATCAGCTCTTAGCTCCTGGCTTTTGGCTGCTGGCTTTTCGCTTCCGAGAAAATCCACCACGGAGGCACGGGAAACACTGAGAAAAGGGCAAAAGAAGAATCTATAGGAGGGCGCGCAGCTTTTCAAATCAGGCGCGGATCGAGAAGAAAGATAGAGATTGAATCCCAGCTGCCCGACTCGGCATCTGAATTCTGTCACAGAGGATAATCATGCCAATCAGCCAACTGCTCCTGCTGGAATTCGATGAAGAAATGAAGAAGACCCATACGATGCTGGAACGCGTTCCCGCAGACAAGAAAGACTTCGCGCCCCATCCCAAGTCCATGCCGCTCAGCAAGCTCGCGCCGCACATCGTGCAGCTTTCCGGCTTCGGTGTGACGGTGCTGACCACTCCCGGGCTGGATTTTTCCAAGGCCAGCATCCAGCCGGTGCCGTTCGAGTCCGCCGCCCAACTGGTCAAGGCCTTCGATGAAGGCGCAGCCCAAGCTCGCACCGC
>JBGPFV010000343.1:0-3143 GCA_041483535.1 Terriglobia bacterium
GCGCAGAAAGACAACCAGTTCGCCGTGCAAACCGAGGACGCCAGTTTCGGCGCGCCCAGCCTGGTAGTCGCAACCGGAGGTTTGTCCATCGCAAAAATCGGCGCTACATCGTTTGGATACGATCTGGCCCAGCAATTCGGCCTGAAGATCGAGCCCCCACGCGCCGCCCTTGTACCTCTGGTCTTCAGCGAACGCGAGCGCAAGCGCTGGTGCGATCTGGCGGGAGTCTCCATCGAGGTGGTTGCTTCCATTCGCGGCGCGAAGCACACTCCGAAACAGGCGTTCCGCGAAAACCTGCTTTTCACTCATCGCGGCATCAGCGGGCCCGCGATTCTCCAGATCTCTTCTTACTGGGACGGCAAGGAGCCGATTCATCTCGACCTTGCGCCCGACCGCAATCTCGTCGCCGAACTGCACGCGCGCGACCGTCGCGGCGAGGCGAGTTGGAGATTGCTGCTTAAGGAAACTCTGCCTCGCCGCATTGCCGATCGGTGGCTAGAAACTTATCCTTTAGCCGGCAACTCCGATCGCGCTTTTGCCGACGCCGAACATCAACTGCATGAGTGGGTAGTCAAGCCGGAAGGGACGGAGGGTTACGGAAAAGCGGAAGTCACGGCGGGCGGCGTTGATACCAACGAACTCTCTGCCCAGACCATGGAGTCGCGCGAAGTGCCCGGCCTTTTTTTCATCGGAGAAGTCGTCGACGTCACCGGCCAACTCGGCGGCTTCAACTTCCAGTGGGCGTGGGCGTCGGGATTCTGCGCGGGACAGGCGGTGTGAGATCTTTTGGGAACAATGCCGGCGGCACACCATCGTGAATCCAGACCTTGCTGTGACGGCAAGCGGCTGCCGAGTTCCGCTCGGCTTGGACGGGCGAGGGCGCCCGTCCCCCCACCAGCTGGGGCTAAATCTCCGCGCCTTCCTGCATGAACGGCATGCGGGCGAGTACATCGGCGGCCTGCTCCAGTAGCTTGAGGTCGTCGCTGGTGAAGTCTGCGCCCGCGAGTGAAGCATCCAGCCCTTTGCGCGAAACCTGCACCACTCCCATTACGGTTCCTCCGGAAGGCGCCACGGCAACGGACATGATCTTCTGAATCGGCATTTGGTCCAGGCTTCGATCTTCTTCCTCGGCTCCGAGCCTGACCGCTTCAAACAAGCTGACATGTTTTACGCGCATGAAGGTGTTCGACAGCAGGGGAGTGTGACTCGCTGCCGTCCGTGCTGCCACCGCCGATCCGGTCAGCGGCAGTAGGCCCGCGGATCGCAGCTCGGGTGGAAAGATAAATCGGAGACTACCCTTGTCTAACCGGAGCAGTGCCACTTCGCCGCGACGCACACCCAGCATCTTCGCCACCTTGAGGCAAACTCGATCCGGACCCGGTGACTCTGAAAGCATGCTCTCTAATTCGCTGACGCTGACTTTGGCGGCTTTGACTGCGGAACTTTGAGTGCTCGTTGGTGACATGATGGTGGCCCAGAATCCTTATCCATCTATCGTGCGTGCGCCAGCGACTTCCCGACAAGTTACGAGAGTGTTTTTTGCTGCACACCCCCAACCAGGACCCCGGTTGGTCGTATCCACTTGTGCCAGTCCACTTGTGCCAATCCCGGAAGTAATGCGGGGCAGAAGAAATTTTCATGGTGTTGTTACACACTTCCACAGGGGTTCGCGCTATATTTGAATCAACCACATTCTCTCAAATAGTCGGATAGCGGCTATCGGGGTACGCGTATGTCGCTGATTCATTACGTAAGACCATTCCTGGAGTTGGGTATCTGTAAGGAGTACACAATGGCTCGCAAGACAACCGGAAACGGTATCTCCAATCGCAGCAAAAAAACTGGAGTCCCCCCTTCGCCAGCCGCGGTGCAGGCTGCACCCGAGATTCGCGAGAGCGGGAGACCGTCCAACCAAGTTCCTGTCAAACGCCCTGTCAATCTTGAAGAAGAGATTCGCCGCCGCGCCTACGAACTCTACCTGCAGCGCGCCGCCACCGCGGGCAACGGGAACGGCGATGAGAACCAGGATTGGCTGATTGCGGAGCGTGAGATCCGCTCGCGCCACGGCAGTCAGGAACAGCACATGGCGTAGGTCCTGGCGGGGTCCGCAACGGAATTCTGCCAAGAGTTGGGAATTGCCTAGTGGCTCTGCGCCGGACGCGATATGGCCGGCGGTCGAGCCTGGGTGCGACCTTGAGTAAAAGCTCGTGAAAGCCACAGTCGCACCCGATCAACGTAGATATAGACCACGGGAGTGGTGAAGAGCGTGAGCATCTGGCTCACGATGAGCCCACCCACGATGGTAATCCCGAGCGGGCGCCGCATTTCCGATCCCGTGCCCGTGCCCAAGGCCAGAGGCAATCCGCCGAGAAGGGCGGCCATGGTGGTCATCATGATCGGGCGAAAACGCAACAGACAGGCCTCGCGAATCGCCTCCATCGGGGGCTTTCCGTGTTCGCGCTCGGTGTAGAGGGCAAAGTCAATCATCATGATGGCATTCTTCTTGACGATGCCGATCAGCAGGATGATGCCAATCGTCCCAATCACATTGAGCTCATTGTTCGAGATCAGCAAAGCGAGCAATGCACCCACGCCGGCGGATGGAAGCGTGGACAGGATCGTGATCGGGTGCGCGTAGCTCTCGTAGAGGATGCCGAGCACGATGTACACCGTCAGCACCGCAAACAGGATAAGCAGCCATTGGCTGGATAACGCGTCCTGGTAAGCGGCGGCCGTGCCCTGAAAACCGGCGTGCATGGTGGACGGAAAGCCGATACTGCGCTCGGCGTTTTCAATCGCAGTGGTCGCCGCACCCAGCGAAACTCCCGGGGCCAGATTGAACGAGAACGTCACCGAGGGATATTGCCCCTGGTGGTTGACCCCGAGCGGGGTGTTCGACGGCCCAAAGTGCGCGAGCGACGCCAGCGGCACCGCCGTACCGTTTTTCCCGCGCACATAAATGCTTTGGAGAGCGTCCGGGCTGTTGGCAAATTCCGGCGCCACTTCCATGACCACGTGGTACTGGTTCAGTTGCCGGTACATGATCGAGACCTGGCGCTGGCCAAAAGCATCGTAGAGAGCGGCATCGATATCGGAGGCGGCGACTCCAAGGCGGGCGGCGGTGTCGCGGTCGATCACGACGC
>JBGPFV010000344.1:0-3115 GCA_041483535.1 Terriglobia bacterium
CCTTTTCGGCGCCGAACTGCCGGATGGCATCGAAGATCCACACCAGCGATAGGCCGAAATCTTTCTCTCCGCGCACGCGGCCGCGTTCCAGCCCCTCGAAAATCGCCACGAAATCCTGCTTCCGCCAGAGGCAGACGCCGGTCGAAACGATCACCTCCGCATGAAGCACGTTCTGCGCTTTCAGCCGCTCCATCAGCCGGTAAGCAATCAACTCGTAGTCTTCCGGAGTGCGCAAGTGCCCGGTAACGTCCTTGAAGGCCGAGAGGAAACCTGCGAAGTCCTCGTAGTTGTAAAGCTGCTCCACTTCGGCAAGCGACGCCCCTTCCATGCCGTGACGCTCGCGCAGTTCGAGCAACGTGGCCGGTTCGATCGAGCCTTCGAGATGCAGATGGAGTTCAGCCTTCGGGAGCGAGAGGACGAAGCGGGAGGGCTCCGAAGGCATGGACCGATTCTAATGGATCGGCTCGTGTGGTGGCGGGGCTTTGCCCCGCCGGGACGGGGCAGAGCCCCGTCACCACACAAAATCCGATCACCCGATCTTTTTCTTGCAGAACTCGCTGTGGTGCCGGCTGTAGAAGATGTAAATCAGCAACCCCAGCGCCAGCCAGATCACGAAGCGCAGCCACGTAATCAGCGTCAGTCCGAACATCAGCCCGCCGCACAGAATCACGGACATCAGCGGGAACCACGGCACAAAGGGCACTCGGAACGCGCGTTTGCGATCGGGCTGCCTGCGGCGAAGGAAGATGACTCCCAGCGAAACCAGGACAAAGGCAAACAACGTCCCAATGTTGGCGAGGTCGGCGGCATCGCCAATATCCACGAGCCCGGCGGGAATTCCCACGGCAAAGCACGCGATCCAGGTGGACCAGTGCGGCGTCTTATATTTCGGGTGCACGGCGGAGAACAATTTCGGCAACAGGCCGTCGCGCGACATGGCGTACCAGATACGCGCCTGCCCGTACTGAAACACGAGCAACGAGGAGATCATCCCCGTCAGCGCTCCAATCACAATCACCGACCGGAAGAACGGGTGCACTCCCAGATACTTCATCGCGTAGGCGACGGGCGCTTCGGCGGCTTCACCGGAGACAAAGGTCGTGTACTTCATCATGCCGAGCAGTACCAAAGCGACGCCGACGTAAAGCACAGTGCAGACAATCAGCGACATGATGATGCCGAAGGGCAAGTCTTTTTGCGGATTGCGCGATTCCTCCGCGGCGGTCGACACCGAATCGAATCCGATGTAGGTAAAGAAAACGATCGCGCCGCCGGTGACGATTCCGGCAAAGCCCGAAGGCGCAAAGGGCGTCCAGTTCGCGGGCTTTACCAGCATTCCACCGACCACCAGAAAGGTGAGGATCGCGCCGATCTTGACCGCGACCATGATGTTATTGGTCTCGGCCGATTCCTTCACTCCGCGTACCAGCAACAGCGTGAGAATGAAAACGATCAGGAATCCCGGAAGATTGAAGTACGCGCCTGTCCACTGTCCCGAGGCCCAGACGGGGCTCGCCCATTTGTCGGGCAAGTGGACACCGAACGCCGCGAATTGCGCCTTCGTATAACCGGCGAAGCCCACCGCCACGGCTACGTTGCTGACCACATATTCGAGAATCAGGTCCCAGCCAATGATCCAGGCAAAAATCTCGCCAAGCGTCGCGTAGGAGTAGGTGTAGGCGCTGCCGGCAATCGGAATCATCGACGCCAACTCGGCGTAGCACAATCCGGCAAAACTGCACGCAATCGCCACCAGAAAAAACGAAATTGCAATGGAAGGCCCGGCCGGCGGACGGCCGTGCATGAGCGCTCCGGCGGTGCTGCCGGTGCGCAGGAAATTCACGATCACGTCCAGCGCCTGCGCATGCAAGAGGGAAGGCGCCTGGAAATATTCCCCCGCCGCTGCCGTTCCCGTAAGCACGAAAATTCCCGAACCGATGATGGCGCCGATGCCGAGCGCCGTCAGCGACCACGGCCCCAGCGTCTTACTGAGCCGGTGCTTCGGGTCCTGCGACTCCGAGATCAGTTTGTCGATGGACTTGCAACAGAGAAGTTGGCTGTCAGAAGTACGTACGGTGCCGGCGGCAGGGTCAGTAGATGATGGCGGCAAGAATTGGTTGTCTCCTCACAACGGGAGTCGGGCATGGGCGCAGGCCCATGCCCGGAACTGTTCACAGCTCAGGCTAACGGCTTACCGTTTCGCCTGGCCGCGTGCCAGCTTTTTCACTTTGCGCTTTTTCGATCCGCGCGCGTAGTCGCGGGGCTTCTTCGGCTTTTCCGCCTTGATCTTCTTGCGGGCAGCGCGCTTGGTTTTCTTGCGTTCGTCTTTCGTGAGCTTCTTTGTGTTCGCCATGATTGCGGTTAGTTTCCTTTGGTGTTCGAGTTTCGTTAGCGTTCAAGTTTCGTATCAGGGCATCGCTTTAGCGATGCCGCAAATCCTTCAAAGTCAGACGCCTCTTCAGGGGCTGGGTTTCTTGCTCGCGGCGCGAAGTTCGCAACTCTACGCTTTCTCCAGCTGCGCGTACCTCTCCACCAGCTTCTTCAAACCGAAGCGAGGAAATTGTACCGTAATCTTGGCGTCTTCCCCATCCCCTTCGCGCTGGTAGACTGTCCCTTCCCCATATTTCGGATGTTTGACCTTCTGTCCGGGACGGAATCCCCGCCTGCCCTTCGGTTCCTCCGGCGGCATTTTCGGAACATGGAACTTCTTGCCGCGCGATGCAAAAAATTCGGCAATGTTGTCGATGGAGTTGTAGCTCTGCAGCGGAGTCGGCGTCTTCGGCTTGACCCGCGCCGGGTTCCAGGCGGCGCTCTGGTCTTCGTCTTCGTAGGAATAATGCGTAGCCTCGGCCCGATGTTTGTGTGGCGCGGGCGCCCCCGCCCGCGAAAAGCCGGAAGCAAAAGAATCCCGCCGCCGCGATCCGCCCAACTCCTCCACCAACTGCGGCGGAACTTCCTCCAAAAATCGCGACGGCACACTAGCCTCGGGCAAATCTGTCCCATAACGCCGCCGATACACGGCTCGCGACAAAATCAGCGTATCCATGGCGCGCGTCATGCCGACGTAGCAGAGGCGCCGTTCTTCTTCAATCGAATCCGGCTCCAGCATGGTGCG
>JBGPFV010000345.1:0-3075 GCA_041483535.1 Terriglobia bacterium
CGGCGATTCCTCGTGTATTCCGGCGAGGAACGCTTGCAGCCGAAAGCGCCCCGGCAGGTCAACCCCACCCAACTCCAGTTCCTGACGGGCACACAAACCTAACCCTCGGTCAAGCGTCTCCCAACACCAAACTCGATTCCTGCTATAAAATCTCTCCGCCAGGGACCTGAACACCGACCACCGACCACCGAATGCTGAGTGCCACGATTGCTAAGTGCCTGAATGCCGACTTCTGACACAAAATCCGTTGCCACGACTCTACCAGCCCGTTACTACACGGACTCGGACCTGTTCCGCGACGAACTCGAACGCTTCTACTGCCAGACCTGGATCTGCGTCGGCCGCGTCAATCAACTGCCGGCGCCGGGCGACTATTTTCTGCGCGAGGTCGCGGATGAAAGCATCATCATTACTCGCGACGGAAATAACGCGTTGCGGGCGTTTTTCAACGTGTGCCGGCATCGCGGCACCCGCATCTGCGCCCGCGCCGAAGGACATTTCGACGGACGCATCCAGTGCGGCTATCACGGCTGGACCTACGGACTCGACGGGCGCCTGATTGGCGCTCCCCAAGTACAAGACGGCTTCCGCCGCGAAGACTATCCCCTCAATCGGGTTCATGCCGACGTCTGGGACGGACACATCTTCATCAACCTCAGCTCAGAACCCGCCCCGCTTGCCAGCCAGTTAGAAGATCTGCCTCAGAAGGTCTTGCATTGGCAAATGGCTGAGCTGCAAACCTATCGCCGCATCGAGTATGAGGTGAAGGCCAACTGGAAGCTCATCATGCTGAACTACAACGAGTGCCTGCACTGTCCCATTCTGCATCCGGCGCTCAATGCCATCACCGATTACCTCTCTGGCGAGAACGCACCGCCCCATCGCGGATACATGGGCGGCTCGATGGAGTTTCGCGGCGGCGCCAAGACCATGAGTAAAGATGGTAAGCTGCGGCGCGCCTACCTTCCCGGACTCACCGCGACCGAACGCAACAAGGTTTATTACTACGCGATCTTGCCTAATCTGCTGCTGAGCCTCCATCCGGATTACATCATGACGCACACGCTGTGGCCGCGTGCCGTAGATCGTACTGACGTGATCTGCGAATGGCATTTCCACCCTGAAGAAATGGTCAAGCCCAACTTCGAAGCCGATGATGCGGTTGAATTCTGGGACGTCACCAACCGTGAAGACTGGGCCATCTCAGAGCTCTCGCATGCCGGAATCAAGTCCCGCGCCTACAAACCCGGCCCCTACTCCCGCTGCGAGTCGCTGCCCCACGCCTTCGACCAAATGGTGCTGGATCGCGAGAAGCAGAAACTCAAGAATCAGGTCCGCTAAACACATGGCAAAGCGTTGGCACTACCGTGGACGGAGCCGCCGCCGGCGACGGGCTTACCACCGACCAGACTTAACCCGGCCTCAAGGAAAGGAGTACGGCGGCTTTGGCACACGCCAACTCCCCTTTACGCATCTGGAAATAACGGCCACTCGTTGCAGTTCTTTCTGGCTCAACGCAAATGTCTCCCTGTTAATGGGGTGACATTTTCACGTTGCCATTAAGGGGTGACAGAATTATGGAGCTAAGACAAACCAAAAGCATAAGCCTGGACAAAGTATCACATTAGATATAATCTAACTTCTTGATGGACGCCCAGGCGATTAAACGGTCCTTGGAAGGCAGCGGGTTGCGGTGCACTCCACAGCGCTACGCCGTGATGGCATTCTTGATGGAACACAACAGCCATCCCACAGCTGCGGAAGTCTTCGAAGCCGTGAATCGCGTGGATCCGCGCTCTTCAAGGGCCACGACTTATAACAATCTGCGGGACTTGGTGCAGGCGGGTTTGGTGCGTGAAGTGGCCGTCGAGGGCCGCGGCGCGCGATTCGATGCGAAAGGCGTGCCCCATCACCACTTCATCTGCGACCGCTGCGGCAATGTTGAGGACATTGAGTGGTACGCCGTGCCCAGGCCTGCCTCGCGCTCTCTCGGTAAGCGGATTCTTCGCGAATGCGAACTCATTTTCCGGGGACTCTGCACGAAGTGCGCTCCGCGACACGCTTCCCGTTAAGTGTCGCAGGCGCGTGGATACCCGATGAATGGCACGCGTCGGCAAAGCTCGACCGGCGATTGCGCGAATGGGAAAGCCAGGATGGTTTTGTATTTCATCGCAGTCTTTTTGGGCTAGTACGTAAGGAGGATGAACTCATGGAAAAAGAACTCGCCAAGCAGGAGCAAAACATGGCAACCGAATCCAAGTGCCCGGTAATGGGCGGCGCTCGCGGACATACGGCCGCGACGAATGCGGACTGGTGGCCGAGTCAGCTGAACCTGAAAATCCTTCACCAGCACTCCCCCCTGTCCGATCCGATGGACATGGGGTTCAACTACGCGGAAGAATTCAAGAGCCTCGACCTGAATGCCGTGATCAAGGACTTGCGTGCCTTGATGACGGACTCGCAGGATTGGTGGCCGGCCGACTTTGGCCACTATGGGCCACTTTTCATTCGTATGGCGTGGCACAGCGCGGGTACGTACCGCATCGGCGACGGCCGCGGCGGGGCCGGAGCCGGTCAGCAGCGCTTCGCGCCGCTCAATAGCTGGCCGGACAACGTGAACCTCGACAAGGCGCGCCGGCTGCTGTGGCCGATCAAGCAGAAGTATGGGCGGAAAATCTCCTGGGCCGACCTCATGATTCTCGCAGGCAACGTCGCCCTCGAGTCGATGGGCTTTAAGACGTTCGGTTTTGGCGGCGGGCGCGAGGACGTCTGGGAGCCCGAAGAGGACATCTACTGGGGCCCTGAAGGCAAGTGGCTGGCGGACGAGCGCTACAGCGGCGACCGTGATCTTCAGAATCCGCTCGCTGCCGTGCAAATGGGTCTGATCTATGTGAATCCGGAAGGGCCGAATGGAAAGCCGGATCCGGTTGCCGCGGCACGGGATATCCGAGAGACTTTCGCCCGCATGGCGATGAATGACGAGGAGACCGTTGCGCTCATTGCCGGCGGTCACACCTTCGGCAAAACCCACGGCGCTGGCGATGCGGCACTGGTGGGCCCAGTGCCGGAAGCCGC
>JBGPFV010000346.1:0-3008 GCA_041483535.1 Terriglobia bacterium
AGCTGATCTTCGAAGACTGTTTCGTGCCCGACGAAAACCTTCTGGGCAAGGAAGGCGGCGGTTTTGTCGACGCCATGCGAGTTCTCGACGGTGGACGCATCTCAATCGCCGCGCTCTCGCTCGGCATGGCCAAGGGCGCATACGGGGCGGCCCTGAAGTATTCGAAAGAGCGGCAGCAATTTGGGCAGGCGATCTCGGAGTTTCAGGCCATCCAATGGAAGCTGGCCGACATGGCGACGGAAATCGAAGCGGCAAAACTTCTGACGTTGCGCGCCGCGGCCATGAAAGATGCCGGCATGAAGACCACGCTGGAATCGTCGATGGCCAAGCTCTACGCCAGCGAGGTCGCGGTAAAGTGCGCCAATGAAGGCGTGCAGATCCACGGCGGCTACGGGTTCATCAAAGACTATCCGGCGGAGAAGTTTTATCGCGACGTGAAGCTGTGCACGATCGGCGAAGGGACGAGCGAAATCCAGCGCCTGGTGATTGCGCGGCAGTTGCTGAAAGATTAGGGCAACGACTTCTTCCGCCCGGCTACGACTGTTTTGCCCTGAGCGATCGAGGATGAACGGCCTCTACGTCGCGATAACGAGCAAAGTCCTTGTCGTTAAATGTCAGAATCCGCCGGACGTCTTGTACTCGCATCGCGGCAACCAAGCGCGCATCGTGAACTTGCACGCCGGAAACATTGTGCGTGACCAGCAGCCTGCGCCATTCTTGGTGAACCGCCACGCTATCGGGAAGCAACTGCAACTTGTCCTCGAAAAGCTTTGCCCGGCGGTCGGCCTCCTGAGGAGAAAGTCCGTATCCATTGCGATTGAGTGGACGGGTGCAGGTGTTCCAGAATTCAGCGACGTTCTGTGATGTATAGCAGAGCACAGCTCCCTGCTGAAGGACCGCATCAATTGCCGACACTACGACCGGATAATCGCGATCATCCGGCTTGATCCAGCGAAGAAGGACATTGCTGTCAACCAGGTATGGCGTGCCTGCCATCTAGGTACGGTCCTCATAGAAGCTTTCGCGCGTGAAGCTTTCGGTCGCCAGGTTCGGCAATTTTTCGGAACCCTTTGCCAGCGCATCAAGCATCATATGAAATTCATTAACGGACAAATCTCCTTGTGGCACAGAGCGCGAGGCCAGGGCTTCGTGCAAGAGTCGCTCCGCCACCTTTTCGAGCGGAACGCCCTGGGCCTGCGCTACGGCGACGAGCCGGGCTTGCGCCTCGGGATTAAGTTCGACCTGGATCGTCATTGTCTTTGGCCCCTGCCTACCAGCTTACCCGTCTTCTGAATTGACTTCCACCGCTTTTGAGGGTGTCCGAAGTCTCAATATTGGTGTTGGTTCCCTGCCATTTATCGTAAAAGGGTTCGGCCGCTGAGGTGAAGAGCTATCGGTCACCCCAATCAGCCCAACATTCGTTTACCGCTCGCCCTACCGCTGTTTTACACTGACAGTTTGAATCAGGGCATCCATATATCGATCGACCGTCTGCTCTCGGGCGACCCGCGCGCGCTGGCGCGCGCCATCTCTGCGGTCGAGAACCGCGCGCCCGGCTGGTCCGAGCTGCTCAAGGCGCTCTTTCCGCACACCGGCAAGGCGCGAATCATCGGTCTGACGGGCTCCCCCGGATCGGGCAAGAGCACGCTGGTCGATCAGCTTGCCAAGCACTATCGCAAAGAGAATCAGACGGTCGGCATTATCGCGGTCGATCCCACCAGTCCCTACACGGGCGGAGCGATTTTGGGCGACCGCATCCGCATGCAGGATCACTATGGCGACCCGGGAATCTACATTCGCAGCATGGCCACACGCGGATCGCTCGGAGGCCTGGCGCGCGCCACCGCGGACGCTGCCACCGTGCTCGACGCTTCGGGCCGCGACTTGGTCATGATCGAAACGGTGGGCGTTGGACAGGACGAAGTCGACATTGTGCGCCTGGCCGATGTCACCATCGTGATTCTGGTACCCGGCATGGGCGACGATGTGCAGACGATCAAAGCCGGGATCATGGAAATCGCCGACATTTTCGTGATCAACAAAAGCGACCGCGAGGGCGCCGAGCGCGTGGAGCGCGAGATTCGCGCCATGCAATCGCTGGCTACGCGCAACGACCACTGGACGCCGCCCATCGTCAAGACGGTTGCCAGCGAGGGCGTGGGAACTGCGGAGTTGGCGGAAGCGATCGCCGGCTACGAGGCATATCTGAAGAAAGAAAACCTGGTCCTCAAGAAGAACGTCGAAAACTGGCAGGAGCGGCTGGTCGAGATGCTGCGCGATGCCATGCTCGAAAAAGCACGCGAGCGGATGGACGCTGGCAGCCTCGAACGTTACGCCGCCGAGATCGCCGAGCACAAACGCGATCCCTATTCGCTGGTGGAGGAGATTGTGCGCACCGTAGAACGCGGATAGATTCGGTGGAGCGCCGGGCGTCCCCGCCCAGCCATAGTCGGCGCAGGCTGGGGCCGGGCGGGGACGCCCGGCACTCCAGCGGCAAAGTTTGTCCGACAACAGGCTCAATCTATGGAATTCAGCATTGATCATCTTGGCATCGCCGTAAAGTCGCTGGCGGCGGCGAAGTCCATTTACGAAAAGCTCGGCCTGACCGTTTCGCCGGAAGAAACCGTCGAGGCGGAAAGAGTTCGGCTGGTGATGGTGCCCGTGGGCGAGAGCCGCCTGGAACTGCTGGAAGCGACTTCGGACGATTCGACCATTGCCCGGTTCATCGCCAAGCACGGCGAGGGACTGCATCACGTTTGTCTGCGCGTTCCGGACCTGGCGGCTGCGGTTGCAAAACTGAAGCACGAGGGCGTGCGCCTGGTATCGAATGAGATCAAGACGGGCGCGGGCGGACATCGTTATGTGTTCGTGCATCCGCAGAGCGCGGCGGGCGTGCTGCTGGAGCTGGTCGAGAGCAGCCATTTGTAACGGGTAGTTTGAGATTTTGAAAGCGCAGGTTGGACGCGTTGGCGAAGATTGCCAATTACAAATTACAAATGTCCCAGCTA
>JBGPFV010000347.1:0-3008 GCA_041483535.1 Terriglobia bacterium
ATTTAGGTCTGACTGCGGGAGTCAATCGAGCCATCGTGGAATCCCACCGCGGCGGAGTCGTCTCCTCGGCAACCTTGATGGCCAACGGCGCGGCGTTCGCGGACGCGGTCACCGCGGCCCGCTCGATCCCGAATCTCTCCGTGGGATGCCACGTGGTATTGGTGGACGGAACGCCGGTGTCACCACCGGACGCGGTGGATACATTGCTGGCGATTCGCTCGGCGGAACCGGGAAAGTTCTACTCCAGCCTTTCCGCCTTTGCCGCCCGCGCCATGCTCGGAGGCTTCGATCCCGATCAACTGGTCGCGGAGATCACTGCCCAAATACGGAAGATTCAATCCACCGGGCTCCAGGTGACTCACCTCGATACGCATAAACATGCCCACATCTTTCCCGAGATTCTTGCGGCCTTGCTGCGCGCCGCGCGGATTTGCGGCGTCCCCGCCATCCGCAATCCCTTCGTTCCCTTGCCGGCGATGCCCGCGCGCCAATTCAAGGGTAAGCCCGATCTCTGGAAGCGTTATGGCCAGGTGCGCATGTTGCACACCTTCTCCCACCCGTTCCACCAACGGACCAAGCGCGCTGGACTGCTGACCCCCGACGGCGTGATTGGGGTAATCGAAACCGGATCGGTCGATCGTCCTGACGGCAGTTCTGCCTACAGTTCCCTGCTGCGCCAGACGCTCGCCAATCTCCCCGAGGGAACCTGGGAGTTCGTCTGTCATCCCGGATACGACGACGCCGACTTGCGCCGAGCCGGCACGCGATTGCTCGAATCACGCGAGCAGGAACGGCGTCTGCTGACCTCGGCGGAACTAAGGCGGTTTCTGCAGGAGCAAAATATCCAGATCGTCAGTTATCGAGAGTTCGCAGGAGGGTCCGCAAATAAGTTCGAGGAAAAGACCGCCGATAAGTTCGCGGAACACTCGCGGAAACCCGCCCCCGCATAAGCATGGGCAGGCGCCGAAAGAGGTGCTTCGCTCATTACGGGCCGCTAAATTTGCCGCTACTTTGTAATGTCGCGGAGGGCCAGAGGGCGGTATGATCGCAGGAGCCCGATACCAGGAGAAGGCATGGCTGACCAACAAACCGAACCTCGCCTGAGCGTGGACTTGCCGATACGTCTTTGGGGAATGAGCGCCGATGGCCGTCCCTTTTCCCAACATGCTCGCGCGCAGAATATCAGTTCAGACGGGGCACTGCTCTCTGGGGTCGAGAGCGAACTGAAAGTGGGGGACGTAATCGGAGTGCAGTGCGACGAGAAAAAAACGCGCTGTACGGTGATCTGGGTAATGAGCACCGGTCCGGTCAAGAAAAATCAAGTGGGCGTGAAGCTGCTCGCCGATCAGGAGTGCCCATGGAAAAACTATTTGCCGCTCGACGGCGCGACGGTGACCATTTCTCCCTCCAATCGCCGCCGCTTTCACCGCCATAAGATCAACCTTCCCCTGGAACTTCGCGACGAGCGCTCCAAGGCGCCGACCCGCATCAATGCCACCGATGTGAGCGGCAATGGTTGCTACGTCGAGAGCATGCTGCCTTTGCCGCTCGGAACCGTGCTGCGGGTGGATTTCTGGCTGGACTCGGAGCACCTCAATATCACGGCCGTGGTCCGCACCTGCGATCCGGGCGTGGGGAATGGGATCGAGTTCACCGGTATGCCCGTCGACGGCAAGGCCCGCATGCAGGCCTATCTCGACGGAATTGACCCGCAAATGGGAATCTCGCAACCCAAGCCCAAGTAGAATCCCCGGCTCGCTCACCGTTTTAAAGTGAGTGCATGAGAACTCGTTTCTGGGCAATCGGGCGGAACGGAATGCCCGAAAACCGGCCCCGGAGGGGTATCTGCCAATAGCCCGGCGCTTCAGCGCCGGGAAAGCTGGGAGAAAACGCGAGTCCCGGAGGGACGACTGAAGTTCGCACGCACACCCTAACGGTAAACCAATTTTCCGTAGAGACGCGGCTCGCCGCGCCTCCGCTCGCATCACCAGTTCTCTGCCGCCATCAGAAGACGGGGCCAGCCCCGCTTCTACGCAAACTACCCGGAAGGCTCCGCGTAGCGGGCCAGCACAATCGCGCGAATCAGTCCACCCATGGTAAATTCGCGAGCCTCAATTGCGGCCGGCATCTGCAATTCCCGCAGCGTCGCCGAAGTCACCGGCCCGATCGAGGCAAACTGGACATCTTTGAGCGAACCGACGCCGACGGTACCGGCTTTGACCTTGCCCAGGAGTTCGGCAAAATTCCTCGCGCTCGAGGAACTGGTAAAGGTCACGATGTGCGGCCGACGGCTGGCATCTTTCATCAGCGCACGCAGGCGGGCACGCGATTTCTCGGGCACTACGGTTTCGTAAGCTTCGACCACATCCACGTCGGCTCCGGCCGCGCGCAGTTCCTGTGGAATCACGTCGCGCGCCACTTTCGCTCGTATCAGCACCACGCGTTTGCCGTTGACCTTGTCGCGCAGCCCCTTCACCACAGACTCGGCGACGTACTCCTCGGGAACCATCTTGACCTTCAGGCCATGCTTCACAATCGCTTTCATGGTTGCCGGCCCGATGGCTGCGATCTGCAGATGCTGCAGAACCCGGCGCGTGATGCGAAGTTTCCGCACCCGCTCCCACATGGCTTCGACGCCATTGGCGCTGGTGAGGACGAGCCAGTCGTAGTTTCGGATATTTTTCAATGCATCGTCGAGCGGCCGGTAGGATTGCGGCTTGTGGATCTCAATAAAGGGAATTTCAATGACCGCAGCGCCCAGGCTGCGCAAGCCGGCGGAAAGGCTGCTGGCCTGATGGCGCGCGCGTCCCACAAGAATCCGGGTTCCGGCGAGAGGATGTTTTTCGTTGGGCGTCATGGATCAGGCGTCAGGTGTCAGGTCTCAGATCTTAGCAGCCTCTAGTGCAAGTGCGATTTGTATCAGGGTAGGCCTTTAGGCATACCGTAAGTGCTGTGTTGTGACTGCACCTTTAGGCGCTGGCTTTAGGCGCTGGAGTTCCACCACAGGC
>JBGPFV010000348.1:0-3006 GCA_041483535.1 Terriglobia bacterium
CAATTTCGCGGCTCTAT
The DNA here is from genome assembly GCA_041483535.1 of Terriglobia bacterium. Classification (GTDB taxonomy): domain Bacteria; phylum Acidobacteriota; class Terriglobia; order Terriglobales; family Acidobacteriaceae; genus Acidiflorens. Next base: position 18 of record JBGPFV010000348.1, read on the forward strand.
CTTTCGAATTTCGTGAACGTGCAGTCCAGTTGGGTGACGCAGGGATTGAAAGTCTGCCAGATGGGCTTGCGCTTCGGCGGCAACGACGTGGGTTCGGTGATGCTGGAGGAAAACGTTGTCCGCGCCGCCGGCGTCACCAACTGCACCACCGAAGAAGAATTGCGGCGCATCATACGCGATGCGGGCTTCCGTCCGGCGCAGCGCGATACGTTGTACCGGCAATATTTTCTGAATTGAAGTTCACGCAGAAACAGCGGAAGGCTTAACCACAGGGGGCACAGAGGAACACAGAGGAAGCCTTCCCCTGTGCAACCCTGTGTCCCCTGTGGTTAAGCTCTTGACTGTCTTACGTGAAATATCAATATCCAATGACGCGCTCACTCGCCCTCGCCTGTTTCCTTCTCAGCGCTTTGCTGGCGAGCGCGCAGGAGTCCGCGCCCGCGGCGAACGCGTCCTCCATCGCGGGCATGGTGGTGAAGGAACCGGGCAGCCAGCCGCTCAAGAAAGTTCTGGTGCAGGTCGTTGCGGAAGACCAGAAGCAGGGCGGAAACTATACAGCCACCACCGACGCCGACGGCCATTTCCGCATCGAGAACGTCGTGCCCGGGCGGTACCGGCTCTTCCTGGAGAAAACCGGATTGGTCGAGGTCAATGGGCGCGGGTTCAAAGCTGACACCAACGTGTTCACGGTTCAAGCCGGGCAGTCGGTGGAAGACTTGCTGTTTCGAATGCTGCCCACGGCGATCATCAGCGGCCGCGTTACGGACGAAGATGGCGACCCGATGTCCGGGGTCAGAGTGGTGGCGCAAAAGAAAAACCCCGGGAAGACAACGCGGGAAACCGCCGGCAGCGAATCGACGAACGATCTTGGCGAATACCGGCTCTCTGGTTTGTTTCCTGGCCAGTATTGGATAGTGGCCATGCCGCCTCCGGACATGCGCGATTACGAAAAGCAGCGGGAGAAATCGCCGCAAGGCGATAACCCGAGCGCCGCCCCGCCCGACACTCGTTACGTCACAACCTATTATCCGGGCACCTACGATGCCCTGCAGGCGTCGGCGGTGACGCTGAAGGCGGGCGACGAAATGCCGGTCAGCCTCACGCTCGTGCCGGCGAGAACATATCGGGTTCGCGGCATCGTGACTGGCGTTACGGTCGGCCAGAAGCCCACCGTGGAGTTGATTCCCAAGGCGGGCGACTCTGTCCGGTCGAGTGAAGTCGGGCCCGACGGTCAGTTCGAAGTTCTCGGGGTCGCACCGGGATCTTACCTGGCGAGGGCATCGGCAGGCATGGATTCGCAGCCGCTGACTGCGCACCAGAATATCAACGTCGTGGCCGACGACGTGGAAGGCGTGAAGCTTGCTCCGCTGCCTTCTTTCAAGCTCTCCGGCCATCTCCGGGTCGAGGGGAGGGCATCGGGAGAACTCACCCAATACTCGGTGAACCTGCGCGCAGGCGAGTTGCCGGAAGATCCGGGCTTCTTCATGTCCCTGGATTTCTTTGGCGCGAACGCGCCGGTCGACCGGCTCGGCTATTTTGAATGGAAAAACGTGATCCCCGGCAACTACATTGTGCAAGTGTACGGGGGCGATGGGCAGGGTTTCTTCCTAAAATCGGTAGCGCTCGGCGGACGAGATATCGCAACCGGATTCACCGCCAGCGGGCCCGCCTCGCTTGATCTGCTGGTGAGCTACAAGGGAGGCACGGTCGAGGGGACGGTCGTTGACAAGGAAAAAGATGTGGGCGATCCCCATCCGGTGGCCAACGCCACCGTAGTAGCCGTGCCCGACGAAAAATATCGCAGGCTCCTCGATCATTTCGGGACCGGATCGAGCGATCAGCAAGGGCGCTTCACGATCCGCGGCTTGGCTCCCGGCAGTTACGCGTTATATGCCTGGCAGGATTTGGAAGACGGAGTCTGGCACGACGCCGCCTTCCTGAAATCTCAGGAAGCAAATGGCAAGCCGTTGAAAGTAGAGGAAGGTTCTCGCCAGCAGGTTGAACTAAAGATTAGTCCAGCAGGCGAAGAGTGGCGGTAGAGCACGTGTGGTGGCGGGGCTCCGCCCCGCCCGGACGGGGCGAAGCCCCGTCCCCACACGACCCATCAGTTACAATGCTTGTTCCGCAGTCTTTCCTTTGGATTCATGGTGCTGCTCCGTACATGTCTTTGACCCTCACTTCATCCCCGCTGGCTCTGGGTTTAGTTCTCGCTTCCAAGGGCTTGGTGCCGTACCTTCGCCACCATTTTCTGGACAAGACCTTCCAGGGGCTTTACCAGGTCAATGCATTCGATCTGGCGCTGCTGATTCCCTATTTCGTCGTGCTCATCATCCTGGCGGCTTATGGCGGGCACCGCTACTGGCTGGTCTATCTTTATTACAAGCACAAAGCGAACAAGACGACGGAACCCGCGGCTCATTTCCAGTTCGATGATCTGCCGCGCGTCACCGTCCAGTTGCCGATCTTTAACGAGCAATACGTGGTGGAGCGGCTGCTCGACGCCGTTTGCCGGCTCGACTATCCACGCGAGAAGCTCGACATCCAACTGCTGGACGACTCGACCGACGAAACCGTCGAGGTGGCTCGCATTTTGGTGGAGCGCTACGCCGCCTTGGGAAATCCAGTCGCCTACCTGCACCGCAACAATCGTGAGGGCTTCAAGGCTGGCGCTTTGGCGGAAGGTTTGAAGACCGCGAAGGGCGAATTCGTTGCCATCTTTGACGCCGATTTTGTTCCGCCGCCCGACTTTCTTTTGAAGTGCATCGATCACTTCACCGATCCCAAGGTGGGCATGGTGCAGACGCGCTGGACGCACATCAACCGCAACTACTCGGTATTGACCGAAGTGGAAGCGATTCTGCTCGACGGCCATTTCGTGCTGGAACACTCGGGACGGTCGCGCAGCGGCGTTTTCTTTAACTTCAACGGCACGGCCGGGATGTGGCGGCGCTGTGCGATCGACGGAGCCGGCGGATGGGAGCATGACACG
>JBGPFV010000349.1:0-2968 GCA_041483535.1 Terriglobia bacterium
CCGCCTTCGCCGCCGTAGACTCCATAGATTCCGCACATTAATTTCGTTTGCGACGCTTGCCGGCCGCCTCCACAAACACACTTTCCCACTCCCGCGCGACTTTGTCCCAGTCGAATTGCAAGGCATGACGAGCGGCAGCGGCAGACATCTTGAGCCGCAAGTCTTCGTCCGACAACAACCCACCTAGCTTTTGAGAGAGTTCGATGTCCGATTTTACCAAGTACCCCGTTTCAGCGTTCACAATGTAATCCGGCCGATACTTCTCCATGGCGATCGCCGCCAGTCCGCAAGCTGCGGCCTGTCCAAGAACCTGCGGATGTCCTTCCAACACGCTGGGGAAAAGGAATACGTCTGCCTTTTGCATTTCCTCGGCTAACTTTGGCTGCGAAAGATGGCCAACAAACGTCACGTTACGACAGCCCAACTCGTTCACCAGAGACCGGCACTTACCCTCTTCTTCGCCCTTCCCCACCAGCCGAAATTCAACCGAGGGCCAGTTCGCCGCCTCGCGAATGACGACATCCACTCGCTTCCGAGCTTGGAATGAGCCGGCATAAAGTACCGTGAGCTTCGATCCAGGCCGGCGAGTCTCCGCCGGTGGATGGAACAACTCCCGTTTGATCCCGCTGTGAATCGTGCCGGTCACAACTCCGAAGCGCTCTTGGACGGTCTGGGCCACATATTGCGAGTTCCCGAAAACCAGGTCGGCGTCGCGAATGGATCGTGTCATCGTCCGCCCCACAGGGATTTCGTCGAGGGCCATCGCGACATAAGTGACGAGAGCCACCGGAAGGCCCAGGGAACGCCGGAAAAACAGGAATAGCGCATCCAGAGGCCCTTCGCGCGGAAAGAAGTAAACGTCGATTTTCGAGAACAGCAGCCGAGTGAGCCATCGTGCCGTATTTCCATGCCGGGACCACTGCAGAATTTCCGTATTTTCGCGAGCGAGAATCCGCGGATCCGGCGCGCCGTCGCCCAGCAGCACGACCCTGAAACGATCCGCCGGAAGACGGCTTACTATCTCTTTCGCGGTCAGGTTCTGCGCGTTCGTGTTCGCTTCATCGGCGAACGATGGAGTGAATATCGTAATCATGAAGATTCTTGTGGTCACGCCCTCGGTTGGTCAGCCGCCGGCATTGATCTCCCGGAAATTGCTCTCCCGGAAATCGATCGCACACCGCTCGCCGCTGGCTGGCAGAGAACTTCCGACAGCGCCTCCGGAGAAATCGGCTGCACCAACCGGCTTGCCGTGTCCGCGTCGGGCATACTCGCGCGCAACCGATCTGGAATGCGCAGCAGGTCATCCGGGACTTCCAGCATCCGACCCACGCCGAAACGGACATATTGGGGAGCATATCCGGCGTAAGCGTGGCGCAACCATCCGCACAAGAAAGCGGGGATTCCGGCCGATGCACATTCGAAAGCCACGGTCGATTCCACCGTCACCGCGCACCAGGTCCGCCGCAGAATCTCGCCAGACAGCGGTGCATCGGTCACGCTTACCAACTTCCGGTCGTCCTGGCTCAAGACCCGTTTCACCAAACTCCGCCGCTGCCGGGCGCTCTCAAATGGATGCAGCTTCAAAACCACGGTCTTGCCCAACCCGCGGGCGACCGAACAGAGGCGCGGCAACACCTCGCGATAAATTGCCTGCACCCGCCAGAGATCTGTCTCATACGGCTCGCTGAAAAACGTAATCCAGGGAGCGCGTTCGCGGGCTTGCCCCGTCTCCTCGGCGGCGGGAGGCGCGGCAAGCCTCGTCTCTACAGGAGTCGCCGCTCCGATCCGAATTCGGCTGCCCTCGACTCCGCAGATGCGTTCCAGATAGTCACGCTCCATTTCGCCTTTGGCCAGGTAATTCGAGAATCGTGGATTCTTAAATGCCATGCGGCAATCGAGCGCTCCGTGATGGCACGCGACTGCCGGAATTCCCCGCTGCTCGGCCAGCAGCAAAGGAATTCGCGTGTAAGGATTCGAATCGTCGGCGCTCAGGCAGCCCACCACAGCGCGCGTCTCAAAGACTCGCATCCAGGCATCGCGAACCGCCAGGCCCCAGCGCAACCAACGCGGCCCCTTTTTCAAGATCTCGAGATGAGCCGGCAACCGGAACGCCGGATGTTCCCGCAGCGATTGCTCCAACTGCATCCAGCAGCCTTCCAGTTGCTGCAATTCAACCCGGTCGCAACCCTTCGCTGCGAACCCCGCCAGACCCACCGTCTGCACGTTGGCTGGAACCGGCGAGACGGCCGCAGACTCGCGGGCGAGAATCAGCAGGAATTTCTGCTCGGGCAAGATTCTGGCATAACCGAATGCGGTTTTCGTGACATTCGAATAGGCCGTCGGAAGCAGCACCACCGGCTCCGATTTTGACGTTTGTGCCGGCGCCAGCTTTTTTCGCCAGCGGTAGCGCGGATCGTACTTGTCATACACCACCTGCCGCAACTGCTCAAACGTCAGATTCGCCACCGCCCTGCCGCGCCGCAGAACGCCGCGCACCAGCCGCTTCCGCAATCCACCGTGGAGCACCTGCAGCGGTACTCCCAACTGAACTCGCAGAGCTTCCGCCATCACCGATGACTGGCTCACCGTCAGCGTGCGACATCCCTGGAGTTTTTCGGCCAGCCGAAGCGCGAGCCGCACGTCCTGCAATTCCGGCTGCAGCATCAGACTGATCACGTCCCACCAGTCGATGCCAAAGCGATCGACAACGCGTCCCATGCCGGGCTCCAGCAAGTGACGCCAGATCTGCAGATCTTCCACTTCGACGGCCAAATCGAAAATGCTGAATACCGGACAGCCCAGCGCAGCGCTCCGTTCGTCATAAAAAGATTTTGGGGCGCGTCCCAGGTCGATCACCGAATCCCAATGCTGACGCGTCCACGGACCGTGGAAGTCATCGTCGGGATGTAAGAGGAGAACTCGCATAGGCATCAGGGTATTGCTGTAGAGACGGGGCTTGCCCCGTCTC
>JBGPFV010000350.1:0-2895 GCA_041483535.1 Terriglobia bacterium
ACTGCATCGCGCGCTGGTAGTGCATGGCAGCGACGGCCTCGACGAAATCACCATCACCGGCCCCACGCGTGTCGCAGAAGTCCGCGAAGGCCAAGTGCACACGTACGAAGTCACGCCGGAAGAGTTCGGCTTGCAGAGAGCCGCTCTGGAAGAAATCTCCGGCGGAGATGCTGCTCTTAACGCCAGCTTGATCCGCGAAGTCCTGGCAGGGAAGAAGTCCGCCCGCCGCGACGTTGTACTGCTCAACGCCGCCGCCGCCCTAGTCGCCGCAGGACGCGCCGATCACCTGCGCGACGCGGTTCCGCTGGCTGCGAATGCGATCGACTCGGGCGCCGCAGAACAAAAGCTGCACGCACTGGCAAGGTTCTCCAAATGCACTTAGTAAGATTGCCCTTTCCCATTTCCTCGCGCTGTAGTAAAAGGTCCGTGACGCATTCTTGGAGGATTCCGTGAAAAGCTTCTTATGCACACTCGCCTTCATCGCCATCACGGGATCGCTGCTTGCCCAGGATATTCAGGTGAATCGTCAAAACAAGACGATTTCTGTGACGGCGGATGAATCCGCGACGGCAGATGCCGAAGTAGCGGTGCTCACAATCGGATATCGCAATTACGGGCTTATTCAGGACGCTGCTTTTCAGGAAAACGTGCAGGTCGCCGAGCGGATCACGAAGGCATTGTTGGATGCGAAGGTTCCCAAGGCAAACATAGAAACCGACAAGCTGACACTGGCACGCACGCAGATCGATGAAAAGTGGACTGCAGACATGAAAAAGGAACGCCAGTTCGAAGCGGGACAGTCTTGGCATGTAACCGTATCTGCATCCGAGGCGCAGGCAGTTGTCGATCTCGCTGTCAGAGCTGGGGCGAATGAAGTGGATGACGTGGAATGGAATGTCGCCGACCCCGTCGCACTGCAAGCCAAAGCAGGCGCCGCCGCACTGGCGAAAGCCAAGTCTATCGCCGGTCAAATGGCAAAAGGGTTGGGGACAAAGCTTGGAGAACTGGTCTATGCGAGTAACCGCGCACCCGCAGGGAAGATGTACCGGGGCATGGAAACTTTAGAGGTTATGGCACCGCCCCCGCCTCCGCCGAAACTGACTTTGTTCCCACAAAAGGTGAAGATCGACGCCACCGTCTATGCGGTGTTTTCGATCGAGTAGCGTGCGGCCGTTCTCACGCTACTTCACTTCCACCCGCTCCATATACTCCGCCACCTGCACGTTCCATCCCAATTCCTTCTTCATTCGGTCGCGAAGCTGCGACGAAGCCGAAAGCTCACCATGCACCAGATACGTCACTCCCGGCGTGTTCTTGAACGTCCGCAACCACTCCAATAACTCTGGCGGATCGGCATGATCGCTGAACTGTTCGAGCGCGGCGACTTGCGCGCGGATGGTCACGAACTGACCGAAGATTTTCACCTCGGGCGCCCCGCTCTTGATGATAGCGCCGCGCGTGCCGGGCGCCTGGAAGCCGATAAAAATCACCAGGTTCTTCGGGTCGGGCAGCCGCTGCGCCAGGTGATGCAGAATACGGCCGCCAGTAACCATCCCGCTCGACGAAACGATGATCGACGGATAGTGGCTCTCGTTAATCTTCTTCGACTGCTCGGCGGTCAGTGCAAACGTGAAGCCCGGCCACTCCACGGGCGACCCGTATTTCTTGATCAAAGCGGCGGCCTGCGGCGTGTACTCCTCCGAGTGCTTCATGAAAATCTCGACGGCCTTGATCGCCATCGGGCTGTCGCAATAAACAGGGACGCGCGGAATCTGTCCCGTCTCCATGAGTTCTTTCAGGATGAAAAGAAATTTCTGCGTCCGCTCCACGGCAAATGCCGGAACAATCACGCTTCCGCCGCGCTCCGCGGTCTCGCGAATCAGGCGGGCGAGTTCGGGTTGGGGATCGGTGTCGGGATGCTGCCGGTTGCCGTAAGTCGATTCCATGACCAGCAGGTCGGCCGTCTCGTTTTCCTGAGGCCCGGAGTGCACCACCTTGCCCGGCGCAATCTGGCTGTCGCGCACGCGGCCAATGTCGCCGGTGAAAAGCAGCCGGCGGCTCCGTCCCTTCGTTTGCAGCGTAACTTCCGCCATGCACGAGCCCAGAATGTGCGCCGCCCGCACAAAGCGAAACGCCAGCTCGGGGCTCAGTTGCGTGCTTTGCCCGACCGCGACTGGCTTGAAGTACTTCAGGCAATCCTGCGCTTCTTCGAGCGTGTACAACGGCAACGCCGGATCGTGCTTCGACACTTTTCGCTTGTTGTAGTACGCCGCGTCTTCTTCCTGCAGGTGTCCAGAGTCCGGCAACACCACCGAGCACAGATCGATAGTCGCCTGCGTGGCGTAGATCCGCCCCCGGAAACCTTCTTTCACCAGCCGCGGAATCCAGCCACAGTGATCGAGATGCGCATGGGTAAGCACAACCGCGTCAATTTCGCGCGCCGGGACCGGGGTGTCCTGCCAATTGCGCTCGCGCCATTCTTTCTGCCCCTGGAAAAGTCCGCAGTCGATCAGGGCTTGGAATCCCTGGTTGCCACTCGAGTCGTAGGTAGTGTTGATGAGATGCTTCGAGCCAGTTACGGTACCGGCAGCGCCGAGAAATTGGATGTAGGGCAAACTGTCGTCCTCCAAAAATGCAGATTGCAGAGGTCAGATTGCAGAAGTGAACCGGCGAAGTTCGATTTTACCTCTGCAATCTGACCTCTGACCTCTGACCTCTGCGATTCCGGTTCACTTCTGCCGCGCACCGATCTGAAACCCATTATTCGTCAGATCGCTCTCCGGAACACTGCCGTCGTTGACCACGATCTCGCTCGCCGTGCCGGGCAATTCAACGCGCGTGGTCGCTGTGCTTTTGGCGCGCACCTCAATCCGTTTCGTGATCTCGCCGCCTTCA
>JBGPFV010000351.1:0-2891 GCA_041483535.1 Terriglobia bacterium
GACCAGAAGGCCGTCGCTCGGGCTCTTAGTAACCTGGCCAATGTCCTCAAGTTGCAGGGAGACTATGACCGCGCGCGATCGTTATACGCGGAGTGTCTGGCAATCTTCCGGGGACTGGGAGACCGGACAGGTGTCGGCTGGTCGCTAAACTACCAGGGGGATGTCGCACGCGATCAGGGCGATTCCGCTGCCGCGCAGGTATTGTACGAACAGGGCTTAGGAATTTTCCGGGAACTCGACGACCGTTGGGGCATTGCTGGAACGCTCGCTGATTTGGGAAGCTTAGCGAGGGAACAGCGGCGTTATCCCACCGCGCATTCTCTGTACGGGGAAAGCATAAAGATTTTCCAGGAACTGGAGCACAAACGCGGAATTGCCCGCTTGCTGGAGTGTTTCGCGTGCTCAGCGGCTGCTCAATTCCAAGCCGAGCGTTCCCTGCGGCTGGCCGGCGCAGCGGCTGCACTGCGCCAAAATATTGGCGCTCCGCTCACGCCCGCGGAACAGGCCAAACTGGGAGCCGCCCTGGATTCGCCGCGGCAGGCATTGACCAACACCGTAGGCGTGACGGCCTGGTTAGAAGGTTGGGCTTTGCCGGTCGAGAAAGCAATTGAAGAGGTGCTGCTGTCCGAGCCTGCATCTCCCTCGGGTTAGCGCGCCGGGGCTCGGACGGCTGCCGTGGATGGCGAAGGAAATCCGGATGCCCGCGGAAGCTTCAGCCCGCGCTTACTCCGCGCTGGCCGGGTCGATAAGGCGGCGCACGGCGGAGACGCGATTGGCAGGAATGCCTACGCGCCTGGCGTGTTCTTGGATGGTCGCCTCGTCCGGGGCGAGGTAGACACAGTACACCTTGTCGCCGGTTACGTAGCTATGGAGCCACTGGATCTCGTGACCCATCCCCTTCAGAACGCTGACCGACTTTTGGGACATTTCCCGCCATTGGGCGTCGGTTAGACTCCCGGCTCCAGGGACTTCGCGTTCGATGACGAATTTGGGCATGGGCATCCCCCCGATGTGCATAAATGCTAGCATGCGGATGGAGCGGCTTCAACACGGCTTGGCCGAAGCGGTTCCGGTCTGCAAAAGATGGCCAAGTAACATTAACCACGGGCCGCATCGGCCTCTGCGGCGAGCAGGGTGAACAAAAACGTCGAGCCGTGGTGAAGTTCGCTCTCGGCGCGAATCGTTCCCCCGTGCGCCAGCACGATATGCTTGGCGATGGCCAGTCCCAGCCCGGTGCCACCCGATTCCCGCGAGCGCGCTTTATCGACGCGGTAGAAACGCTCAAAAAGACGGGGCAGATGCTCGGAGGAAATTCCCGGTCCGAAGTCCCGAACAAAAAATTCGACGAATTCGATGCCGCTCTCGGCCGCCCGGGCTCCCAGAATCACTTTCTTCCCCGACGCCGCGTACTTAAACGCATTCTCGATCAGATTGGAAAATACCTGGTGCATGGCTTCGCGATCCGCGTTTACGCCGCCGTCGGGGACTGAGTTTTCAATCACCAGGTCGACTCCATACGTGCGCGCCACTTCGCGGAAGCTTTCGAGAGCGTCCTGCAGCAGTTCTGCGGTGCCGACCCGCTGCATCGCGAAGCGCTGCTCTCCCGATTCCACGCGGGTCAGGGTGAGCAGATCCTCGGTGAGACGCGACATGCGGGCCGCGTTCTTGCGGACGATTTCCATGAACTCGCGCACCTGATTGTCGCCCAGAGGACTATCGAGCAGCGTCTCGGTGTATCCCTGAATGGAGGTCAGGGGAGTGCGCAACTCATGGGAAACGTTGGCGATGAAATCGCGGCGGCTCTTTTCCATGCGCTCGGTCTCGGTCAGATCGCGGAGCACGGCGACGGCCCCGCCTCCGGGCATGGGCGCCGCGGTGACATCGAAGGTGCGGCCGGAAACGATGGTGTTCGAGCGCGCCGACCTGACCACCTGCTCGCGCGCCGCTTCTTGAATCGCCGCCAGAAAGTCCGGGTCGCGGACACTGTCGATCAACGGCGCATTCAAGCGGGGCACATGAAGCAGCAGACGGTTCATGCCCCGATTGGCCCACTGCACGCGCCCCTCGGCATCCACCGCAATCACCGCGTCCTGCATGCTGTTGAGCAGAGTTTCCAGCTCGCGCTGGCTGGTTTGAACGCGGGCGTAGCTTTCTTCCACGCGGCGCGCCGTTTTATCGAGTGCCGACGCCACCTGCCCGATCTCGTCCGTCGAAGCGGACGCGATTCTGGCCGTCAGATCCCCGCCCGCCACGCGCTCGGCAAAGGTCACGATCCGACCCAGTCGCCGGCCCACATAGTGGGAAGCGAACGCCGCCACCAGCACCGCGAAAATGAAAGCGCTGAGCGACCCCCAGAACAGAGCTACGACCAGTGGACGATCCGTAGTTTCGATCTCGGGCAAAGGATACGCCAGGCGCACCGCTCCTCCCGATACCGGCGCCGCCACGTATAAAAAGGGAATGCCCAGAGTGTGACTCTTGCGCTCATCCATTCCGACTTTGCCGGCCAGGGCGGAAACGAACTCCGGGCGATGCGCGTGATTCTCCATCGAGCCGGCATCGGCCTCCGAATCGGCCAGCACCTTGCCGGTCGGATCGATGACCGTCGCGCGGGCTCCCGCCGCCTGGCCCTCCTGCGCGGTAATGTCGGCCAGGGAGTGTTGCCGGTCCGCCTCCACGCGATAGGCGAACATCGCGGTTTTCTCTTTGAGATTGCGCTCGATCTGCTCGTGTAGGGTGCGTTCCCAAACCCCGCGCACGGTCAACTGCAGCGTAATCGCGGTTACGCCAATCACCAGCAGAAACACGACCATCAACTTAACGAAGATGCGGCTTCTCAACGCGCGACCTCAAAGCGGTAGCCCGCGCCCCGCACTGTCTTCAAGTAGCGC
>JBGPFV010000352.1:0-2840 GCA_041483535.1 Terriglobia bacterium
ATCATCAGCAAGGGAATCCAGGTACTGCTCAACCTGGCGCACCGCGGGGCCTGCGGGTGCGATCCCGAGACCGGCGATGGCGCCGGCATTCTTCTCCAGATCCCCCACCAGTTCTTTGTGCGAGAGTGCGGCAAGTTGGGTCTCGAACTGCCTCTGCCCGGCGCCTACGGCGTGGGCATGACATTTTTGCCGGTGGAGAAACACCCGCGGCTGCAATGTGAAGGGATTCTGGAACGGATTGTGCGCGAGGAGGGGTTGACGGTATTGGGCTGGCGCGATACCCCTTGCTTCGCATCCGCCATTGGCCGCGTGGCGCGGGGTTCGCAGCCCTACATCCAGCAGATTTTTGTAGGGTGTGGCGCCTTTACCGACGAAGACGCCTTTGAACGTAAGCTTTATGTGGTGCGCAAGCGCGCCGAGAGTGAGATGGCAGCGTCCGGCATTGAGGACGCGGGTGTGTTCCACATTCCTTCGCTCTCTTGCCGCACCATCGTCTACAAAGGTCTGCTGCTCGCCCCGCAGATCACTAATTTCTACAAAGAACTTTCCGATCCCGACGTGACCAGCGCGTTGTGTCTGGTACACCAGCGCTTTTCCACTAACACATTTCCGAGTTGGCAACGAGCGCATCCCTATCGCTACATCGCGCACAATGGCGAGATCAACACGCTCAAGGGCAACGTCAACTGGATGCACGCGCGCCAGTCGCTGCTGCAGTCCCCTTTGTTTGGCGACGATATCAAGAAGCTTTTTCCCATCATTGCGCCGGATGGCAGCGATTCCGCGAACTTCGACAACGCCGTCGAACTCTTGCTGCTCGCGGGACGCAGCCTGCCTCATGCCATGGCTATGCTGATTCCGGAAGCGTGGGCTGGCAATCGCCACATGAAGCCGGAGAAGCGCGCCTTCTACGAATATCACGCGTGCCTGATGGAACCGTGGGACGGGCCGGCGGCCATTGCGTTCACCGACGGCAGAGTCATTGGTGCCATCCTCGACCGCAACGGCTTGCGCCCTGGACGGTACGTGGTTACGAATGATGACCACGTCATCATGGCCTCCGAAGCTGGCGTGCTCGACATCGAGCCGGAAAACGTAAAGATGAAAGGCCGCTTGCAGCCGGGAAAGATGTTTCTGGTGGATACGGTGGAAGGCCGAATTGTTCCCGACAAGGAAATCAAGCAACGCCTGGCTTCGCGACAGCCCTACGCGCAGTGGGTCAAGGACAATCAGATCACGATCGATCAGTTGCCCAAGCCCTCGCGCATGCACCACCCCGATGCGGAAACCCTGCTGCGCCGCCAGCGTGCGTTTGGTTACAGCGATGAAGACCTGCGCATGATCCTCGGCTCCATGGCTTCGAAGGGCGAGGAGCCGGTGGGCTCGATGGGTACCGATACGCCGCTCGCTTGTCTCTCGGATCGGCCGCAGTCGCTGTTCAATTACTTTAAGCAGCTCTTCGCACAGGTCACCAATCCTCCCATCGACTCGATTCGCGAAGAGATCGTCATGTCGCTCGTCAGCTACATCGGAGCCGAGCGCAACATACTCTCGGAAGAACCCGAGAACTGTAACATGCTGAAGCTCGCCCATCCGCTTCTGACCAACGTCGATCTGGAGAAACTGCGCCGCGTTTCGACCGGCGATCTGCTCGCCATCACCTTGCCTGCTCTGTTCCGTGCCAGCGAAGGAGAAGCGGGACTGAAGCGCGCGCTCGACGAGTTGTGCCAGCGCGCCTCGCTCGCGGGCAAAGCCGGCTACACGCTGCTGATTCTTTCCGACCGCGGGGTGAACAAGGATTACGCTCCCATCCCCAGCCTGCTGGCGCTGGCCGCCGTGCATAACCTGCTGGTCCAGGAGGAGACGCGAACCCAAGTCGCGCTGATTACGGAATCGGGCGAGCCTCGCGAGGTGATGCACTTTGCGCTGCTCAGCGGATATGGGGCGAGCGCCATCAATCCTTATCTGGCATTGGAGAGCGTTGAAAGCCTGGCGCGCCGCGGCGAGTTAGCGGACGGCATAACTCCCGAACTTGCGGTGAAGCACTTTATTAAGTCCGTGAATAAGGGTTTGCTGAAGACCTTCGCCAAGATGGGGATCTCGACCTTACAGAGCTATCAGGGAGCACAGGTTTTCGAAGCCATCGGGCTGAACAAAGAGTTAGTGGACGCCTATTTCGCGGGCACGGCGTCGCGCTTGGAAGGCATTGGCCTGGAAGTGCTTGCCCGCGAAGCGCAACTGAAGCACGAGCACGCATTCCGCCCTCTGACCGAGTCCGAGACCGAACTCGCAGTCGGCGGAAATTATCACCAGCGCGTCAACGGCGAGTATCACCTGCTGAACCCGCTGACCATCAGCAAATTACAGCAGGCGGTGCGGCAGAATAGCTTCCAGACCTTTCAGGAATACACCGACCTCATCGACCACCAAAGCAGCAACATGGCGACCCTGCGCAGTTTGATGAAGTTGAAGCAGGGCGCCAAGCCCGTTCCTATCGAAGAAGTGGAGCCCGCCAGAGAGATCGTGAAGCGCTTCACCACGGGAGCGATGTCGTTCGGTTCCATCAGCAAAGAAGCCCACGAGACTCTAGCCATCGCCATGAACCGCATCGGAGGGAAGTCCAATACTGGCGAAGGCGGCGAAGATGAAGAGCGCTTCCAGCCGGATGCGAACGGAGACTTGCGGCGGAGCGCGGTCAAGCAAGTCGCCTCGGCGCGCTTTGGAGTTACTGCCAGCTATCTCGTCAACGCGGACGAGTTACAGATCAAGATGGCGCAAGGCGCAAAGCCCGGTGAAGGTGGCCAGCTTCCAGGGCACAAGGTGGTTGAGGTCATTGCGCG
>JBGPFV010000353.1:0-2798 GCA_041483535.1 Terriglobia bacterium
AAGAGCGCGGTCTGAGGGAATTTGCTCGTGTGGGGACGGGTTCGTGTGGGGACGGGCGACCTCGCCCGTCCAAGCCGAGCGCAGCTCGGCAGGTGCCCGCGACCACCGCAACTCTCGATTCGTTATAGCCTGATACCCATGGCTTCCCTCGACCGCGTGACTTCGCTGACCGCTGAGTTCTTCAATCGCGATCCCCGGCGGGTGGCGCGGGAGTTGCTGGGGAAGTTGCTGGTCCGGAAAACGCCGCGCGGTATTATTGCCGGCCGGATTGTCGAAACCGAAGCGTATCTCGGCAAGGGCGACGCGGCGGCCCACGCCGCCGCAGGTAAAACGGCGCGGAATGCCGTTCTGTTCGGCCCTCCCGGTCACGCCTACGTGTATTTCATCTATGGCAATCACTACTGCCTGAATGTTTCCTGCCTGCCCGACGGAGTTCCCGGCTGCGTCCTGTTTCGTGCCCTGGAGCCGGTGGCGGGCATCGAGCAGATGGCCAAAGCGCGAGGGATCGAGATGGCGAAGCAAACCGATCGCAACCAGACTTCTCTTCTCAAAAAGCTTTCGTCCGGTCCGGGACGCATGTCCGAAGCCCTGAAAATCACCCGTGAGCGGGACAACGGGAAAAGCCTGGTAAGCGCGCGCTCGGATCTGGGCATTGTCGACGACGGCTATCGCGTGCGCCGCGCCACCATCACGCCGCGCATTGGGATCGTAAAGTCAGCCGAACGGCCCTTGCGTTACTTCATCGCCGGAAATGCGTTTGTGTCGGAGCGGAGTTTATAGCGCTTCCTGTCCCCGGGGCCAACCTGAGCTGGGGTTGCTGGATGGACACCTTACTAAATAGGCGTTCTCCCTAGCTGTTTCGTTCAGGGATGCAGCACGGTATTGTCGATCAGCCGCGTAGTTCCGACGTAGGCGGCAACCGCAACCAGCGTCTTTTGCGAGATCTGCTCGACACGGTCGAGCGTGTCAGGATCGACGATTTCGAGATAATCGAGCGCGACTTGGGGCTCGTGAGCGAAGACTTCCTCGGCGGCGGAGATCAGCTTGGCGGCGCTTCTTTCTCCGGCGTGATATTGCTGCTGCACTTGCTGCAGCGACCGTTGCAGCGCCAGTGCGTGGACGCGCTCTTCTCGATTGAGGTACGCGTTGCGAGAGCTCAGCGCCAGGCCATCCGGTTCGCGCACAATGGGGCAGGCCACAATCTCCACCGGGAAATTCAGATCTCGCACCATGCGGCGGATCAC
The DNA here is from genome assembly GCA_041483535.1 of Terriglobia bacterium. Classification (GTDB taxonomy): domain Bacteria; phylum Acidobacteriota; class Terriglobia; order Terriglobales; family Acidobacteriaceae; genus Acidiflorens. The sequence goes on from JBGPFV010000353.1 coordinate 1,245, forward strand.
CGCCAGTTGGGCCGCGTCCTTCTGTCCGAAGAATGCGGTGTTGGGCTCGAGGATGTGAAACAGCTTCGAGACGACCGTGGTCACGCCGCGGAAATGGCCGGGGCGGGATCGTCCGTCGAGCTTTTCGCTCAGGCCTTCGACCACGACCCAGGTGACTTTGGCATTGGCATTGGAATAGATCTCTTCAACCGGCGGCGCGAAGAGAATCTCGACGCCTTCTTTTTCGAGCAACCGGCAGTCGCGGTCGAACGGGCGCGGATATTTCGCCAAATCTTCGGCCGGGCCGAATTGGGTGGGATTCACGAAGATGGAAACGACAACGGCATCGCACTGCGCTTTAGCGGCGCGCACCAGCGACAGGTGGCCCTCATGCAGAGCGCCCATCGTTGGAACCAGGCCAAGGCTTTGGCGACTCTCGCGGGCGTCGCGGCAGGCGGCGCGAGCTTCGGGAATAGTCGAGCATATCTTCATCGTTTGTAGAGACGCGGCTTGCCGCGTCTCCGCCGGGCAGCGAGACGGGGCAAGCCCCGTCTCTACAGACGGACGCTCACGGCGTCTCGCGGTACTGAACGTCCAATTCCTTAAGAGTCCCCAGAAGCAGGGCGCGGTTCTTGCGCACGTCCGCTTTCGTCTGCTCGGTTGGATCTTTGGGAACGCCTTCGGCGACCAGCACCACCCGGCCGTAAGGCCATGCGCTCGGCGGAAGCGAGACCAACTTGCCCGGGATTTGTTCCGGCTTCAGCATGTGGATCTCGGAATTGGCCAGATCCACTAAGCCGATTCCATCCCCGCGTACCAGCAAATACGGATTCTGCCAATGGGCCATATCGCGGACGACCGGGTACTTGGAGGGATCCGGCGCGGGAATAGACTCAAGGCTGGTCGGCTGCGACGCCTGCGCGGGCTCTGGCTGTGCAGGTTTGGAGCAGGCCACCAGAGCCCCCAGCACAATGCATGTGACCAGCGCTTGTACAACATCTCGCACGCTCGTTCGCACTAAAGCCCGCACGCTAGTTCGCACTAAAGTCCGCACGAAAGTTCGCATACCAGTCCGCACAACGCTTTCTCCACCCGCCATTATCGCCGCATGGCCTGCTTCCGGTGGAGTACCGTTTCCAGCGCAGCCTGCGTCTCTTTCGGCAGGTGGTAAGACTCCGCGTCGTTCGGGAACTGGTGCGAAACGATGTCAGCCTTGTACGCCAGCACAGCTTGCGTAATCAGCGCGGCAGCGTCGCCATAGCGGCGAACGAACTTTGCCGGATGCCCGAACGTCAGGTTGACCAGATCGTGGAAAACAAGCACCTGGCCATCGCAATCCGGCCCAGCGCCAATGCCAATCGTGGGCGCGTCGACCTCGGCCGTGATCATGGCCGCGACTTCGCGCGGAATCCCTTCCAGGTAGATGCAAGCCACACCCGCGCGATCGAGCGCAACCGCATCGCGCATGAGTTGCTCGATCGCGTTCAGAGTCTTGCCCTGCACTTTGTAGCCGCCCATCATGTTGATCGATTGCGGCGTGAGCCCGATATGCCCCGCGACCGGAATCTCGGCGTC
>JBGPFV010000354.1:0-2757 GCA_041483535.1 Terriglobia bacterium
ATGGCCGCTGGATTGCCCGTCGTCGCCTACAAAGTCGGGGGCAACTCTGAACTGCTCAGCCCGCAACGCGGAACCCTGATCTCCGCCGGGAATGAGGCCGCGTTTGCCGATGCCATCCAGAAACTTATGGCCGACTCCGCGCTTCGCCAGCAACTGGGCCACGACGCTCTGCGCTTCGCACAAGAAAACTTCAGCCTCGATCGTGTGCGCCAGCGTTACGTGGAACTCTATGTCACGCTTCTCGAAAAAAAACGCCAAAGGAATTCCACCCGATGAGCGATCCCTCCGATCTTAGCTCGCCGAAGGGAAACGGTGCCCAGGGTGCCCCGTCCAAGCTCCGCTTGGGCGCGGATTGTGCGGCGTCTGCAGAGAGCTCGGCGCAGCGTCTGCGAGTCTGCATCGTAGCGCCCAGCCTGCGCTACGTCGGCGGACAATCCGTCCAGGCCGACTTGCTCCTTCGTCATTGGCAGAACGATCCCGATATCGACATCAGCTTCCTCGCCGTCGATCCGCCGCTGCCCCGCGTCCTCGCCTGGGCCGAACGCGTTCCCGGCCTGCGTACGGTTCTGCGCGAGCCCATCTACTTTTTGCACCTTTGGCAAGGCCTCAAAGACGTGGATGCAGCTCACATCTTCTCCGCCTCCTACTGGTCGTTCCTGCTCGCTCCCGCCCCCGCGTGGTTCTTTGCAAGAATGAAGAGGAAGACGCGCGGCGCCAGGAGCCTGATCAACTACCACAGTGGCGAAGCCCGCGAACACCTCCAGCGTTTCCGCTCGGCCAAATTCATTCTTTCCCGCGTCGATAAAATCGTTGTTCCATCCGGCTTCCTGGTCGATGTCTTCCGCGAATTCGGATTGACCGCATCCGCTGTTCCCAACATTGTCGATCTCTCGCAGTTCCGCTATCGCGAACGCACCCCGCTCCGTCCCCATCTGATCTGCACCCGAGGCTTCTCCAAGTACTACAGCGTGGATGTCGTAGTCCGGGCCTTTGCGGAAGTCAAAAAGGAATACCCCGAAGCCAAGCTCGATCTGGTCGGCAACGGCCCGCTCGAAAGCGATATCCGCAAACTGGTTGCAGATTTGCATCTAACCGGCGTCCATTTCACCGGAGTAGCGTCGCATCGGGAAATCGGCAAATATTACGACCAAGCCGACATCTTCATCAACGCCTCGTGGCTCGACAATATGCCGCTCTCGGTCATCGAAGCCTTCGCGTCAGGCACTCCCGTAGTCACCACTTCGCCGGAATGTATGCCCTATCTAGTCGAGCACGAGCGCACCGGATTGCTCTCACCGGTAGGAGATGAAAAAGCCCTGGCCGCAAACGTCGTTCGCCTGTTGCGCGACCCCGCACTAGCCGCACGCGTCGCGCAAGACGCCCACCACGAATCGCAGAAGTACACATGGCAAGCCGTCCGCGAACAATGGCTGAACACCTATCGTGGATTACGCGGGGATTCCCCGAGCAAAACCGCGCGCACGCGATCATAGGCGTAGTTCCCGAGCACGCGCTGCACGCTGCGGCGGGCCTGATGCTGAAGGCGTTTCTTCCACAGCCCGCGCCCCTGACAGGTGGCGCTGAACTCCCCCAGGGTGAGGTTCCGCAGGATGGCTACGCGGCCGAGTTCATAGGGGCTGGTGCCGGATGAGTTCGCACGAAACTGGCTGTTGGCAACCGTTCGAAATCCCGCGTGGCGCGCCATCTGCAGCGCGCGCGCGTCGTAGCGCCCTCCAGGGCAGGAGAAGTGTTCGATGGTGTGTCCGACAATCTTTTCGATCTGGAGTTTCGCATCCACGATTTCGCGTTTCAGTTCCGGCTCTGGAAGATCGGAAAGATAAGAGTGGGTCATCGAATGGCAGCCAATCTGGAAACCCTGTGCATCGAGCTCGCGCACCTGGCTGGCATGGAGGTAACCGGGCGTGCCCAGGAACCCAGCCGTGAGGTAGAAGGTGGCGTGGAAGCCGAACTCGCGGAGTACGGGCGCGGCGGCGATAAGGTCGGTCTCGCAGCCATCGTCAAAGGTGATACAAACGCTCGGTTCGGCCGGATAGAGAAGAGCTTCGCCCACGCTCAAACCGCGCCAGCCGGATTGTTTCATCCATGACATCTGGCCGCGAAAAGTTTCGAGCGGCAGAATGTAGCGCACGTAGCCGGGCTCGGACTGGCAGAGCTTGCGGCCCGCGAGTTCCAGCTCGTGGTACATCAGAAACACAATGTGCGACGCGGCCATATGGTTTTACTTAGATTTTGTCATCCTGAGCGCAGCGAAGGATGACAATTCATATAACCAGTTAGGAATGCTTCTCGCCGCCGATGGTCTGCGAGTGCCGGTCGAGCATACCAAGCAGCGGATCGCGGAGGAAAGGTCCACCCGCCAACAGGCCGGAGATCAGCGGATCTTTCTGATTGCAGCGCAGCGGAGAATTGTCCAGCTTCAGCACCCAGCCTCCAGCGCTCTCGACCAGCGCCGCCCCGGCGGCAACGTCCCACTCGTTTTTCGGAACCAGCGTGAAAGTAAGATCGGCGCGGCCGGCGGCGACCAATCCGAGTTTGTAGGCGACCGATCCCATGGGACGAATGTTGAACTCGGCGGACTCGAATTGCTTCCACTCGCCGCGCTTCACTTCGCTGCGACTGGCGAGCACGAGCGCGCCGTGCAGGTCCTTGCGCTGGCTAGGTTGCGCGGGCTTGCCGTTGTAAGTCACGCCGCGATCGCGCGATCCGAGGATGAGTTCGTCGGTCGCGGGATTGCAG
>JBGPFV010000355.1:0-2734 GCA_041483535.1 Terriglobia bacterium
GAAGCTTTCAACGCCAGCGGACGGCTTGCACCCGCGGCGTACGCGAACTCCCAGGCTTCGCTCGGCAATAGGTTCTTGGTAACAATGGGATTCACCGCGACATTCCATCCTTGGAAAGCGCTGGAGAGTAGAAGCTTGAGTTCCAATTCGTGTTTGTGCTCTTTGCGCAACGCCGCGTTGGAATCGGCGAAGTCGGATTCGCGGTCGTGACCCTCAATCTCCTTCAGAATCTTGTCAGCCCCGTTGATTTGCTCGTACTCGAGATAGAGCACCGGGTTGATGACGTGCTCGCGCTGCAACAGGCGAAACCGGTTTTCCCATCGAAACCCCGTAAACAGCGTGCTGTCGTGGAAGGTTGTCTGCCCGTCCAAATACAACTCGGTCGTCCACCACGCGGTGGCTCCGTATTCAAGTTCCGTCCAGAAGGCATGGAAGTCGTTGGCGCCGCGTTGGGTGCCAAAGGTCGAGAAATACTCTACCTCCAGACTGCCCGGCTCTTCGAGGTAATGGTTGTAGGTCACGATGTAAGGGCCCTCCTGCGCCAAAACCAAAGAGGGCCAGCAAGAAAGCAGAGAAAGAAGCAGGACAAGGAAAGAGAGGCCAGGAAACTTCTGGCGGATCGATTCAGGAATAACGTGCGCGACCATCGACTCCCCTCATCACAAAAGTATGTGTTGCGACTGAGTTGCAACAAGTATTACAATCCCAGCGTAGAGTGCGCCTTCCTTCACTGTCAATGGACGCCGGAAGATTTCGTCGCAGGTTTTTTGCGATTTATTGCGACTTGAAACAGGAGACTACCCATGCCGCTTCCACAAACCGAGATTCCTGGCCGTTTGCAGATGCAACTCGCCGAGCGCGGGATCCGCCTGACCGGTCCGCGCCGGGCGATTCTAAGCGTGATTGAGATCGCGGCCAAGCATCTGGATGCCAGCCAGATCCTGCGCAAGGCGCGGACGGTGGACGCCTCGGTCGATCGCAGCACCGTCTACCGCACGCTCGACCTGTTGAAGCGGCAAGGATTGATCGATGAGCTCGACCTGATGCATCTGAACGGCGAAGGCCATTACTATGAACGCAAGCTGGGCCGCGATCATATTCACATGGCCTGTCTCCGGTGCGGGAAAATCACCGAATTTGTCAGCAAAACTTTCGACTCTTTGAAGCAACAACTGGAGCGGGATTGCCGCTTTCACATCCTCGTGTCGCGGCTTGAGGTCGGTGGATACTGTTCCGCGTGCCGACGCTAGCCCCTTTGGGGCGGAAGTTCATTTATACGTAGACGGCTTTGAAAGGGCGCGGCTTCAGCCGCGCCGTAGTATCGCAGGATCAATGGCGGCTTTAGCCGCTGCGGGCAATTGTGGCGCGCATAAAGAGTTCTTCCGAAGCCCGTTCCGCCCCACAGCTACCCCATCAGCATTCCGCCGTTCACGTTCAACACATGCCCCGTGATGTAGGACGCTTCCTCCGAAGCCAGGAAGCACACGGCGCTGGCAATGTCGTCCGGCGTGCCCACCCGTCCCAGCGGGATCGCTTTCACCGCATTCTGCCTGAATTCCTCGCTCAGCGCCGCCGTCATGTTGGTCGCGATGAAACCCGGAGCGATGGCGTTGCAGGTAATATTGCGCGACGCCACTTCCCGCGCCATCGCCATGGTCAGTCCGATCAGCCCAGCCTTCGAAGCCGAGTAGTTCGCCTGTCCCGCCTGCCCCATCTGTCCGAACACACTGGTGATGTTGATGATCCTCCCCCAGCGCTGCTTGAGCATCGAACCGATCGCCTGCTGGATGCACAGATAGGCGGAAGTCAGATTCGTATTCAGCACCGCATCCCAGTCGGCTCGTTTCAAGCGCATCACCAGTTGATCGCGGGTGATGCCGGCATTGTTCACCAGGATGTCGATCTTGCCGAATTGCCCGAGCGCAGACTTGATCCCGGACTTCACCTGCTCTTCCTCCGCCACGTCGATAACGAAAGCCGCCGCCTTGCCTCCCGCCGTCGTAATTTGGGAGACGAGTTCTTCTAGTTTTTGTTGATTGCGCGCCGCCACCGCGACGCTCGCGCCCTCCCGCGCCAGCGCCAGCGCGCAGGCATGGCCAATTCCCTGCGATGCTCCCGTAACCAGCGCGACTCGCCCCTCGAGTTTCATGACTGCTCCTTTGGAACCCGAGATTATATCGTCCAAAGAAGGTCAAAGCGAAAGGTTTCAAGGTTTCAGAGGCCCAAGGTTTCAAAAAGCGGCTGCCGTCGCAGCCCTAGCTCGCCTGCGTTGCCGCCCGCCGCAGGAGCGCCGCGGCAAGAATCTTCTCAATCTTCTCGATCAGCGTCCGCCTCGAATAAGGTTTCGCCAGAAAATAGGTGCGTGCCTCGGGCACTTCTATTTCGTCCCGCTCGCTGTAACCCGACGTCACCAGAACCACCATCTCGGGTGATCGCTGCCGCAGCTCTTCTCCCAACTGTTGGCCGGTTCCACCGGGAAGCACCATGTCCGTCAGCACCAGATCAATGCGATGGTTGCACTCTTCGTAAACCTTCAGCGCATCCCGGCTATCCTCCGCCGGCAAGACTTCAAAGCCCGCGTGCTCCAGAATGGTGCGCGTCGCCTCTCGCACAAAGGGCTCGTCCTCAACCAGAAGAATGGTGCGCCGCGCGGGCCGATCGTTTGCGTATGCAGATGCCTGAAGAGTCATATCGTTCTCCCATTCACTTTCCTGACAACTCTTCTCTAGCAATC
>JBGPFV010000356.1:0-2721 GCA_041483535.1 Terriglobia bacterium
ACGCCGACAGTTTCGGCGACCGAAATCTGTACGTGATCGATGTAACGGCGATTCCAGATCGGCTCGAAAATTCCGTTCGCGAAGCGAAGCGCCAAAATGTTCTGCACCGTTTCTTTGCCCAGGTAGTGATCGATGCGGTAGATCTGGTGTTCCGAAGCGACTTTCAGAAGTTGCTGATTCAAAGCCTTGGCGGAATCCAGATCGTGGCCAAAAGGTTTCTCGACGATCACGCGCCGCCAATGGCTATTTTCTTCGTTCATCAGGCCGACCTTCGAGATCCGCTCCACGATGTCGCCGAAGAAGTTGGGCGCAGTGGCGAGGTAGAAAAAATAGTTGCCATGCGAATTGTGTTCCTGGTCAACTTGGGCCAGCGCTTCTTTCAGCTTGTCGTAGGTAGCGGGATTGTCGAAATCTCCACTCACGTAATTGACGCGGCGGACAAACCCCTCCCACAAATCGTGATCAATGGCGCCAGTGGCGAACTGTTTAAAGTCTTCGGTAAGCTTCTTCCGCGCATCGTCGTTGCTCATGGGACTGCGGCCCACGCCGATCACCGCGAACTCGCTGGACAGCAATTGCTGGCTGGCAAGATTGTAAAGAGCGGGAATCAGCTTGCGGCGCGTCAGGTCGCCGGTAAAGCCGAAAATCACCATGACACACGGATCCCCCGTGCGTCCCGTTCGCTGTTTGATGGGTGCAGGCCGAGCATCTGTTAGAGCCATCGTCTCCCCTTGATTGAGGCATTGAATCATTGAGGTATTGGATCATTCAAGAATGCCTCAATGACTAAATGATTCAATGACTCAATCTCTTACTTCGTCTTTGCCGTTGCTTTCGGTTCTACGTGCCCACCAAACTTCTGTCGCATGGCGGAAAGCATCTTCTCCGCGAAGGTGTGATTCTGCCGCGAGCGGAAGCGCGTGTACAGCGCCGCCGTCAACACTTCGGCCGGAACCGCCTCTTCGATCGCCGCCTGAATGGTCCAACGCCCCTCGCCGGAATCCTGCACGAAACCGCTGTACTCGGCGAGCGTGGGATTCTCGACCAGCGCCATGGCCGTCAAGTCCAGCAACCATGAACTCACCACGCTGCCACGCCGCCAGACCTCGGCAATATCGGGCAGATTGAGATCGTAGCGGATATCTTCGGGAAGTTCTTTGCTGGTGGCGTTCTTGAAAATATCGAAGCCTTCCGCGTAGGCCTGCATCATGCCGTATTCGATGCCGTTGTGGACCATCTTTACGAAGTGTCCGGAGCCGGACGGCCCGCAATGGATGTAGCCATCTTCGGCCGTTCCACCTATTTTTTCGCGTCCCGGAGTGCGCGGGATGTCGCCGCGTCCTGGCGCCAGCGTCTTGAAGATCGGGTCGAGGTGCTGGACGGCTTCGTTCGGGCCACCAATCATCATGCAGTATCCGCGATCGAGTCCCCAGACGCCTCCGCTCGTGCCCACGTCGACATAGTGCACACCCTTGGCGGCGCAAATTTTGGAGCGGCGAACATCATCTTTGAAATACGAATTGCCGCCATCAATGATCGTGTCGCCCGCCTGCATGCGTTGGAGCAAAGCCCGCACCGTCTTTTCCGTGGGATCGCCCGACGGCACCATGATCCAGACGGCGCGCGGAGCGTTCAGCTTGCCGACCAGGTCCTCCAGCGAAGAAGAGGCCACCGCCCCTTCGCCGGCGATACTCTTCACGGCATCGGGGCTCAGATCGGACACCACCATCGTGTGTCCGCCCCGCATCAGGCGCCGCGTCATGTTGGCGCCCATGCGCCCCAAACCTACCATTCCCAGTTGCATTCGCGCTCCTCAAACCGCCACCTGGCAGCTGCGTTTCACTGAAGCTCTTTAGGAAATCTCTATTGAATTGTCATCCTGAGCGAAGCGAGGGACCTGCTTTTTGCGGCCAACAGCAGGTCCTTCGCTTCGCTCAGGATGACAATTCATAATAAGTCTCGTGTGTTGCTGTCGACCCGACTTGCACCACAGGCTACAGAACCTGCTTGACCAGTTCCGCGAGTTTGCCGAGACCCGCTTTCACATCGCTGCCAAGATGCACGCGCAGCGCCCGGCGCCGGCGGTCGGCCAGAACCTGAAAGTCTCCGCGAGCCTGCGCCGCCTTGACCACTCCGAAAGTGTACTTCTGTCCGGGAACCGGCAGATCCTGCGCGTCGTCGCACGTGATCTGCAGGAACACGCCGCTGTTGGGGCCTCCTTTATAAGCTTGTCCGGTGGAGTGCAGGAAGCGGGGCCCGAAACCGAGGCACGTCGCCACGCGTTTGCGATCGCGCACGGTCATGCGCAAATCTTGCAGCAGAGATTCGTGCTCGGCATTCATTTCGACGTACCCGAGCACTGCAAAGTAGTCGCCGGCGCCAAGGCGCTCCAGATGCGCGCGCAGATAATTCTTGAGCGAATGGTCGGAACCGATGGTTTGCGCGAGCGCGGCGGCGTTCTTATCGTCGGTGAAGAGCTTGAAGCCCGCTTCTTCAAGGATCGGTTTTTCCGGAGGAAGCGAGCCCGTGTTTTCGTAGGCCGACGTCAGTTGTTTCGTTACGATCTTGCTGGCTTCGACGTCGGGCTGATTAAAGGCGTTGATGCCGAGGATCGATCCCGCGACGGCGGTTGCGATTTCCCAGCGAAAGAATTCCTGCCCGAGGTTGTAAATGTCGGACACGGCGATGCGCACCACAGGATTCCCGGCGTTTTCGAGTGCG
>JBGPFV010000357.1:0-2697 GCA_041483535.1 Terriglobia bacterium
CGCGGCTGCGGCTGGCAGCGTTTGAGGGCTCACCGCTCAATCGCCGCTCGCGCCGCTGGCGCGTGCTGGCGTCGTTTCTCTCCGCATTTTCCGCCGGACTCGGCTATTTCTGGTGCTTTCTTGACCAGGACGGATTGTGCTGGCACGACCGCATCACGCGCACCCACGTCCAGTCCTTGTAGAGACGGGGTTGCCCCGTCTCCCCGCGGCATCCCCAGCGGTGTCGAGATCGTAGTGCAGCGGGAGACGCGGCAAGCCGCGTCTCTACAGAAATGCGGAACCACCGGAACGGCAAGATTCCGCAGTCTGGTCAGACCAGATCCTCCAGCGCTGCCCGCAACTCGCGAAAACGGAACGTATATCCGCTAGCCAAGAGTTTCCCCGGCTCAACCCGCGCACTCGCGAGCAACAATTCCTCCGCAGCCATCCTGCCGAAAGCCAGTCGCAGCGCAAACTCCGGTACTGGGAAGAATGCCGGGCGGCCGAGCACCGACGCCAACACCTTTGTAAAATCCGCATTGCGCACCGGATTCGGCGCTACCAGGTTCACCGCACCCGACAGCGACTCGGTGCGGATCGCGTGCTGGATTCCCCCCACGATGTCGTCCACATGGATCCAGCTCCACCACTGCCGCCCCGATCCAATCCGCCCGCCCAGGCCCAGTTTGAACGGCCTCAGCATATTCCCGAGCGCTCCGCCCTTCGCGCTCAGCACCAGGCCAATTCGAACGTTCACCGTGCGAATGCCCGCCTCGGCCGCAATCCGGCTGGCGGCCTCCCACTCGCGGCATACCTCCGGCAGAAATCCTTGCCCACCGGGGCTTTCTTCTCGCAAAAGTTCGTCGCCCCGATCCCCGTAGAACCCGACCGCCGATGCACACACCAACACGCGCGGCTTGGCCTCACTCTGCGCCAGCGCCGCAGCCAGGTTCCGGGTTCCTTGCACGCGACTCTCGCGGATCGCCTGCTTCTTTTCGTCGGTCCAGCGCCCCACCACGCTCTCACCGGCCAGGTGGACCACCGCATCGAATCCCGACAACCCTGCCGGCAAAACTGGAACCAAAGGATCCCACGAAACCTGCGCCGCGTTCTGCGCCGCCCCGCGCACCAGCCGCGCAATGTGCGTACTCTGAGGTTCGAACGAAGCCAGAAGCGCCGTTCCAATCGGCCCCGAAACCCCACTCACAAGAATGCGGTCCATGGCGTTTCCCCTTTTCGTAATCTGCCAGCCTGCAAGCCATTCTTTGGATTTTCCCCCGAAACCGAGGCGACTAAGTATCTCTCTGCAAGGAACAAAATGGCATTGAATGATGGGTCAACCCATGTCATAATACCACAATGAACGCCCATCTCATTATTGACAAAGCAGGCCGAGTCGTTATTCCCAAACCTCTACGAGAAGAATTGCATTTGGAACCCGGCGACGCCTTGGAAGTGGAGAGCGGCGGGGAGCAAATCACTTTACGCCCGGTTCGCGGTACGGGACCGCTGACGAAGGAGCATGGCGTCTGGGTGTTTCGCACCGGGAAGCCCCTGCCCGCCTCCGCCACGGATGAGATGCTGCAGCGAATCCGCGAGGAGCGCGACTTGGCGAACCTTGGCGAGAGTGCGGGCGAGAGTGCGGGCGAGGGTGCGGGCCAAGGCAGCGGCAGGGGTAAATGAAAGTTTTTTTCGATACCTCAGTGCTGGTCCCCGTCTTCTACGGAGATCACGTCCACCATCGGGCCAGTCTGGAGCTGTTTATCCAATTTGACAAGTCAACGGGCTGCTGCGGAGCGCACAGCCTGGCGGAAGTCTACGCCACGCTGACCCGGATGCCGGGAAGACACCGGATCAGCGCCGAGCAGGCATTGTTGTTCATCAACAGCATCCGCGAGCGGCTCTCCGTCGTCGCCTTGACCGCTGATGAATACGCCGACGCGTTGCAAGCCTCAGCCGCACTGGGCGTTGTCGGCGGCGGCATCTACGATGCCATGCTGGCGCATTGTGCCCTCAAAGCCAAAGCGCATGCAATCTACACCTGGAACACCCGTCACTACACCCTATGTGGCCGGGAAGTTGTCGGGCGGCTTCGTACTCCTTAGGAAAGTAAGACGCGCGCACCGCCGTCCCAAATGGCCCCGAAGCTTCAGCTACAAGAATGCGGCTCACGGAGTGCCACCTCCCTGTACTGTACCAGCCCCAATGCCGTTCTCGGCGACCTCGGCGTCTCGGCGGTGAAATAGCCTTTCCGCTGCGTTAGAATCGATCATGGCGACGTTGCGTCAACAGATTGCGACCAACGTGCTCACGGTGACCCGCTTCCGCGAGCTGATGCGGAAGCTGCGCGAGAACCGTCCCAACGACGACTTCGAACTCGTCAAGAAGGCCTATGAATTCTCCCAGAAACACCACGCCGGACAAACCCGCGCCTCCGGCCAGCCCTACCTGGTGCATCCACTCGAAGTCGGCAACGTTCTCGCCGACATGAAAATGGATTCGGTTTCCATCGCCGCCGGCCTGCTCCACGACTCGGTCGAAGACACCTCGGTCACCGCCGTTGAAATCCGCCAGGAATTCGGCGAACAGGTTGCCCACATCGTCGAGGGCGTCACCAAGATCAGCAAAATCGATTTCTCCACCAGAGAAGAAGCGCAGGCCGAGAACCTCCGCAAAATGATGTTGGCCATGGTCGACGACATCCGCGTCGTGCTCATC
>JBGPFV010000358.1:0-2564 GCA_041483535.1 Terriglobia bacterium
CGCCATTTCTCCTGCCCTTGAAGGCAAGGACGTTATCGGCACCGCCCAAACCGGCACCGGCAAGACTCTCGCGTTTCTGATTCCGATTCTCGAGATGCTGCGCGCCGAATCCTCGAAAAATGAGACAACGAAGCACATCCGGGCGCTCGTCCTGTTGCCCACGCGCGAATTGGCCATGCAGGTTCACGAACAGTACGAACAACTCCGCGACAAGAAGATGCCGAAGGCGGCATTGGTGATGGGCGGCGTAGCCGAGAAGGGGCAGATTCAGAGTCTGCGGCCGGGCTGCGAATTTGTGATCGCTACTCCGGGACGCTTGCAGGATTTCATCACCCGCAAATTCGCGGACCTGCGTCACGTGAAAATCCTCGTGCTCGACGAAGCCGACCGCATGCTGGATATGGGCTTTCTTCCGGCGATTCGGCGCATCCTGCAAATTCTTCCGCAACGCCGGCAGACGCTGTGTTACTCGGCCACCATGGAGCAGTCGGTGGCCTCGCTGGTGAACGACTACACCCACGAGCCGGTGCGGATCGCGCTGGGCTCGGTGCTGAAGCCGGCGGAAAGCGTGTCACTCGAAGCCTATGAAGTGAGGCCGTCCGAGAAACTGGATGTGCTGCGGCAGTTGCTGTATGAAGAAAAGGGACAGACCCTGATCTTCACCCGCACGAAACGCGGCACGCAAAGGCTGGCCAAGGAACTGGAGCGCGATGGCTTTTCGACCGCCCAGATTCACGGCGACCGCACGCAGTCGCAACGCAACGCCGCCTTGAGCGGATTCCAGGAAGGACGCTACCAGATACTGGTCGCGACCGATGTCGCATCGCGTGGCTTGCACTGCGATGACGTGGCGCACGTGATCAACTACGACCTGCCGAAGATGGCGGAAGATTTCATACACCGCGTTGGGCGCACCGGGCGCATGGGCACTCCGGGCCGAGCGTCGACCCTGGTCACGGGCGTGGAGGTTCTGGACCTGCGCAATATCGAACGCACGCTGAAGCTGCGCATCGAACGTAAGCAGGTGGATGCCTCGGCCAGCGAGCAGCGGCCGAAGCGGTTTGTTGAAAACACGCTGGCTTCGCGCACTTTGACGGCTTTGCCGGGCGAGGTTTTTGTTTAGCTCTTGTTGGTGGAGCGCCGGGCGGCCCGCCCGGCTGGACGGGCGAGGACGCCCGTTCCTCCACTAGTAAGGCGTTTAGCGCTCGACTCCCTTGCCGGGTGTGAGGAGATCGAGGGAATTCGGTTCGTCGTCGCTGCCGATGCCGAACAGCGCGGCTTGCTCCGCGGCGTGCTCACGCATCTGCCGCAATTCCTCGGCTTCATCCACCACAACGCCTCCCGGTTGATCCTGCTTGCGCTGGGTTTTGCGCTCGTTCTTGTCCCGCTGTTTCTGCTGGCGCGCTTGCTCTTTCTGACGCTTGGTAAAAGTTGATCGGCCTCGTGGCATGCACAAACCCCCGTATCTATATTGTCATTATTGCGGCCGGCTACAAACAGCTTCTGTAGATTGGCCTGGCTCTTATCCTGGAATCAACCACTGGAATCAAGCAGAAGATTGCGGCAATCTCTCGTTTGTTTCGAGTGTTCATCTCAGTATAACCTTGAACCGAGTCGCGGCGCACGCCGCCCGTAACAATTGCGGATTCGCTGGTCGCAGCCTGGGAATTGGGAACCTAAGAACTGCGGTTGGTTTGCCAGCCTCGGCAGCACCGTGTTACCATCGAAAACGTTACGAAAACGAGAAGAGACAGGAGTGCAACAGGTTAGTGCTAGCCAGAGAGCAAAAACAATCCGTCGTTGACACGTATCGCACGCACCCGACCGATACCGGAAGTCCTGAAGTTCAAATCGCGCTGTTGAGCGAACGCATTGGTCAGTTGACGGAACACTTCAAGACGCACCAGAAAGACCACGGCTCGCGCCGCGGACTTCTCATGATGGTCAGCAGGCGTCGAAGTCTGCTCGACTACCTGAAGAAGTACGACTCGGAACGGTACAAGACCGTTATTTCCAAGCTCGGAATCCGCAAATAACAGCGCGACCGGCTCCGGGTGGAGCCGGTTCCATCATCGTGAGCCTTAGCAAAGTGCGTTCCCAACCGCCGCCTGGCATCCGCCTGTCCACGCGAACTCCGTGCCCGCGCGCCTGCCCTTCCGCCCCTACAAAGGATGACCTATGAAGCCTGAAGCCACAAAAGTTTCCGTCGAACTCGCTGGCGGAAAACAACTCTCCATCGAAACCGGAAAACTTGCCAAGCAGGCCCACGGCGCCGCCGTCGTGCGCTGCGGCGAAAACATTGTCCTGGCTACCGCGACCGCCAATCCCGAGCCCCGCGAGGGCATCGACTTCTTTCCGCTCACGGTTGACTACCGCGAATATACCTACGCCGGGGGACGCTTTCCCGGCGGCTTCATCAAGCGCGAAGGGCGCATGAGCGAGCGCGAGACCCTGACCTGCCGCCAGATTGACCGGCCGGTGCGTCCCATGTTTGCCGACGGGTTCCGCTGCGAGACCCAGATCATCGCCTTGGTCCTCTCCGCCGACACGGAAAACGATCCCGA
>JBGPFV010000359.1:0-2518 GCA_041483535.1 Terriglobia bacterium
AGTGGGCACGTGCGGTCTGATCTCGTGCCAGCCGCCGGCCACAAACGGCGCGAGCTCGGCGCCGTCTTCTGCCGTGGCCGCGCGGGCTGAACTCCACCCAACCGGTCCCGTGCGCGACCTCAGCCAGGACGAGGCTGCCGGTGGACACATTCTGCGCAAGCATGTCGGCCAGACCGACGAACAACTGCGCCAGCGCCTGGAGCGGGAACTTCGCATCACCGGCGCCTCCACCTACACCGATCGCCCGACGGCCGAGCAGGCCGTGGGTGCGGCGATCGCAACATCGCGGGACCGAATCCAGCACTGGCTCGGCCGCTCGGGTGGACATCCGAACCTGGTGCTGGACTACGACTGCGCGGTTTCGATTGGCCGCACCATCAATCGTGGTGAAAACCAGTCGCGTCCGTGCGCGCACGCGCTGGTCGTACTAAAATACTCCGGACCCAACCAGTACTACGTTTTGACTTCTTATCCGGAGTGCCGCCGATGAGCCCGAAACCGGAAATCACCGCCGCCAACTTTCCCGCCCTGCATACGTTCTTGCGGGGCTACTTCCATGAGGATGTCGCCGACGAGTACGGAACTCCCGCGGAGGCGGCCGACCAGTTTTGTGAAGACGCGGAAACCGACGAGCGCATTCCGGTGGCGCGGGAGTGGCAGCAGGTTTCGGAACTGACCCACGCCCAGCCTGCCGCTCTGAATGCGGCATTAAAGAAACTGGGCAGCGCGATTCAGTTACATGAAGCGGACATTCCGTTGGTGGCGGCGATCTTCGCGCGTTGCCTGGCGGTGAAATCGCATCGGCGGGTCGCCAACGAGTGATGGCTCCGGCGAGACGCGGCAAGCCGCGTCTCTACAGAAATCACGGTTCCCGGCCTACGCCCAGCGCGTCGGCCACGCGGTTAATGTAGTTGAACCAGGACGCAATCAGGGTGATCTGCAAGATGGCCTGATCTTCGAAGCCCGCGGCCCGCAGTTTCTCGTGGTCGTCTTTCTGGACCTTGGTCGCGTCTTTCGTGAGTTTCACGACGTAGTCGAGCATCACGCGTTCTTGCGGCGTGATGGGCGCGGTCGAGTAATCGCGCTCCAGGGCTTCAACCAGTTCCTTATCCAGCGTGACGCGACGCAGAAACTCTGCGTGGGACTCGATTCAATACACGCACCGGTTGGTCACCGAGACCATGGTGGCGATCATCTCGTGATGACGCCGCTCGAGCGGCAGGCTGGGGGACATCAGCGCGCCGAAGGTCGAGAACGCATGGTGAAGGGCCTGCGGAATCAAAGAGTGCGAGGCCACGATCAGGGAGCCGCCGCCCTCGGCGGGATGCATGGGAACGGCGTACTCCTGCGGGTAGAGCGACTTCTGCCCTTCCACTGCCTGCCGCAGTTCGTCGTCAGCTTCGGAGAGTGGAATGGTACGAATCCAGGTCATAGTTGAGAGTTCTCAGTTCTCAGAAAAACCCACGTCATCATTGTTGCCACCGTTCGGGGTGGTGTGTCAATGGACGGTTCGGGTTTACTGAGAACTGAGAACTTCCCGCCCGCACTATAATTCCTCAGTTATGTCCCGTGCCGCCATCGACAAGAAGATCGAAGCCCTGCGCGAGAAAATCCGGCATCACGAGTATCGCTATTACGTGCTGGACTCGCCGGAGATTTCGGACGCCGAGTTCGACGCGCTGATGAACGAACTCAAACGGCTCGAAGCCGAGCATCCGAAGCTGATTACGCCCGACTCGCCGACGCAACGCGTGGGCGGCAAGCCGCGCGAGGGATTCGTGAAAGCGAAGCATTCTTCTGCGATGCTCTCACTCGACAACGCTTACAGCGAAGAGGAACTGCGCGACTGGGAACGGCGCGTGCATGAGCTGAGCGGACGAACCGACCTCGAGTACATGTGCGAGTTGAAACTGGATGGAATGTCGCTGGCCCTCGTTTACAACGACGGCCGTCTGGAGCGCGGCATCACGCGCGGCGATGGCAGCGTAGGCGAAGACGTCACTTTGAATGTCCGGACGGTGCGCTCGGTCCCGCTGGTGGTTGCGAAAGACAAGTTGAAAAAAGCGGGGATCCCCGCGGATTTCGAGGTGCGGGGCGAGATGCTGATGCCGCTGGCGGCTTTTCGTAAGTTGAATGAAGAGCGCGAACGGCAGGGGCTGGCGGTGTTCGCGAATCCGCGCAACTTCACGGCGGGGACGGTGCGGCAGCTCGAGCCATCGATTACCGCGCAGCGCCGCATGGACTACTTCGCCTACATGCTGTTGCAGGATGGACGAACTTATTTCGACCGCCAATCGAAAGCTATGGATGCGATGGAGCTGGCTGGGTTAAAGGTGAATCCGAATCGCAAGCTGGCGAAAAATCTGGATGAGGTCTGGAAATTCATTGAGAGCTGGGAGGCGAAGCGTGAATCGCTGCCTTACGAGATTGACGGAATCGTCATCAAGGTGGACCGCACGGCGTGGCAACAGGAACTGGGCTTCACCGGGAAGGCTCCGCGATGGGCGATTGCCTATAA
>JBGPFV010000360.1:0-2516 GCA_041483535.1 Terriglobia bacterium
CAAAAAACAAAGGCGCGCTTTCCACATTCCCACCGCCCCGGCTACGGCTGCTACATTGGTTCAGAATCTAAACCTGAAAGGAGCTTCCTCCACCACCGTCCCAGGCGCTTCCCCAGGCTCATTCTTCGATTGGAAAAGACTACCGCCCGTTGAGCCAACCGAGCGGGCATCCCCAGGAACAACGTCACAACGTTACACGCTCACCGGCTGCTTCGCTCCCACTGGAACCGGCGTCAGCCAGTCATAGCGGTCCTTCTTCTCGCCGCGGACAATGCCATAAAACTCCGCTTGCAAGGACTTAGTCATCGCGCCGATCGTGCCCGTGCCCACGGTGATTTTATCGACCGAGCGAATGGGTGTGATTTCGGCGGCGGTTCCGGTGAAGAAAACTTCGTCGGCAATATAGAGCGACTCACGCGGAATCTGCTGCTCCACGATCTTGATGCCGAGGTCGCGCGCGATCTGCAACACCGAGTCGCGCGTAATGCCGGCTAGTACCGAACTGCCCAGGGGAGCCGTATGCAGCGTTCCGTTGCGGACGACGAACAGATTCTCGCCCGAGCCTTCGCTGACGAAGCCGTTCACATCGAGCGCGATGCCTTCGGCGTAGCCGTTGACCATGGCTTCCATCTTGATGAGTTGCGAGTTCATGTAGTTCGCGCCCGCCTTCGCCATGGCGGGCAAAGTGTTGGGCGCCAGCCGCGTCCAAGACGAAATACAAACATCCACGCCCTCATTCGCGTCCGCCCCCAAATATTTTCCCCACGGATAATTGACGATGTAAACCTCGGTGGGGCAGTTGAAGGGAGTAACGCCAGCCTCGCCGTATCCGCGCAGAACGATGGGGCGGATGTAGCACGGCCACACGCCGTTGTGTTTCACCAGTTCGATCATGGCCCGCACCATCTCGTCGCGGGTGAAGGAAACGTCGATGCGGTAAATGCGGGCCGAGTCGATGAGGCGCTGCATGTGCTCGGCGGCGCGAAAAATCGCGGGGCCGCTCGGCGGCGCGTAACAGCGAATGCCTTCAAACACCGAAGAGCCGTAGTGCACAACGTGCGACATCACGTGCAGGGTAGCGTCGTCCCAGCGGATGAACTTGCCGTTGTGCCAGATTTCTTCCGTCTTCTGAATTGCCATGCGGACTCCTTCGGTATAGAGATTCGCGGAAGCGCCCTGGGGTTTCTCCGAATCCTCGAAGAACATTCCACTTCCAGAATCAAATTATAGCGTGGAGGCCGGCCCGTCCTCGAAATCAGCGAATCGCCACGAGGTTGTTGGCGACGAACCCGCCTTCACCGGCGACGAGCAGACGCATGGCAACACGTTCCGCTTTGTAGTGGTGGGTACGATGCAATAGGTACACCACGCCAACTCCCGCGCCAAAACTTAAAGCCGATCCGGCAGCTTGCCCGGCGGCTCCGCGGGTGACGAAGGGACGCATGATGGGATTGACTTCGCGGAGGCCCTGGTTCAGCCCGCGCTGCGTGCTGACGGCGTCGGCGGCGATCAGTCCGGCGAAGATGCCGATGTTCACCTTGTTCTCGACCGTCCAGAAACGATGTTGGCTGGGCGCATCGGGGAGGCTGGAGCCTCCGCTCGCCGTGAAGCTCTGCGCCTGCATGGCGGCGCTCAGCACAAGAATCGAGAGGAGGTATTTCATCGGGTCCCCAATGAGTGGTTGGTAAAACCAGCCTAAGTCGGCGACCCACTGGCGTATATGGCCCATCTCGCTGGAGCGATAGCACCTTAGTAAGAGTAACTGGGCTGGTCCTGGATGGTTACTCGCGCGGACCAGCCAGCTTAAACTCGCCTGCCGGACACGGCGTTTGACACTACCGGAAGAGAAGCAGTGACACGGGGTCTTCCACAGCCGATTCATTATCCGCTGATTCCGCGGCGTTTATGCGAGGGCGACGGCTGCGCGTTTTAAGTCGAATAAGGTATGCGTATCGCGCTGGTTAGTAACTATTACCTAAGGTTACTAAGACACTCGTCTCCAGCCGGGCCGGGCAGGGACGTCCGGCGCCCCACTGGCAAGTTCAGGGCATGGAAGAAATGCGGGCGTTGTCCTGTGTCGAACTGCCTTCCGAGCGGAAGGCATTGCGGCAGGCGACAGCGCCACCCGTTAAGGGGTTTCGGCAGCCGGGACCCAATTGCGGCGCTCAATAAAGGTGGGGGGTTCGTAGGTGCGTCCCTTGGCCAGCCGATTCTCCTCTCGTCGTGTAGTCCACAACAAGACCGGCCCGAGCACTGCGGCGGTGAGGCGGGCCACGACCGGGGATTCCTTCTCGACTTCGCGGCGCAACTTGTGGATCCGCTTACTCACGGTGCGATTGACTTTCTTGAACTCCCGCTCCATCACCCAAAGCGCGGCATTGTAAGCGCTGTTCAGCTTCTTCACTTCTCGCTCAAAGCGCTCACGGACGCGGGGATCGGGGTAGTCCTTGTAGCGTTGCCAGCCCATCAGCACGGTCCGGCACATGCGATAAAGACTGGGTCCGTTGCGCTCGAAA